>DATDHL010000148.1:0-8019 GCA_036521575.1 Edaphobacter sp.
TCGCCGTTCACAGCGGCGATTCACCCGGCCGCGCGACCTATCTTAGCCAGTGCAGCATCTGTCACGGTGAACATCGCGCCGGTACTACCGAGTTCCCATCGCTCCTGAACATTACTCATAAGCTCACAACCGAACAGATCACCGCCGTCATCCACGATGGCCGCGGACGTATGCCGGCCTCGCCCAACCTTCAGGGCGCAAAACTTACCGCGCTGCTCGACTATCTCCTGACAGAAAAAGATCTCGCTCCCAGCAACGTCAGCGAGGAACAAGCTGTTTCTTTGATCAAGAAATCCTCGACGTTATCTGGCGATTCCGCCGTTATGCCGGGAGCGCACGTTTACGAGGCCAACTGCGCCATCTGCCATGGCGACAAACGCGAAGGCATCGCCCCCTCATTCCCAGCGTTGATCGGAGTGGGAGATCGGTACACCGACGCCCAGATTCTTGCGCTGATTCACAACGGCAAAGGACGCATGCCGAGCTTCACTAAGCTCTCGCAACATGACCTTGACGACCTGATGCGCTTTCTCCGGCCACTCAAAGTTGAACCGCAGGCAACCGCCTCCGCGGATCCACCCGCCGTGCAATACTCCATGACCGGCTACCGCAGGTTTCTGGACCTAGACGGCTACCCTGCCGTTGCAACTCCGTGGGGTACGCTGAACGCGCTCGACCTGAATACCGGTAAATATCTGTGGCGCGTTCCGCTGGGCCAGTATCCCGAGTTGGTCGCAAAGGGCATGGCCGACACCGGCAGCGAGAACTACGGCGGTCCGATCGTCACCGCAGGAGGTCTGCTCTTCATCGGCGCCACCAACTTCGACAAGAAGTTCAGAGCCTTCGACAAAACGACCGGAAAGTTGCTTTGGGAGACTGTCCTTCCCTTCGCCGGCAACGCGACCCCGGCTACCTACGAGGTCAACGGCCGCCAGTATATTGTCATCGCAACCGGCGGCAGCACGATGAACCCGAGGGGCCCCATAGGCGGTGTCTACGTCGCCTTCGCTCTTCCACAATAATCGCTTCCCAGAAGACGCAGGAGATTCAGAACACCACTCACACGCAGATGTCTCCCAACAGAAAGCCCCGGCTACTGACCGGGGCCTTGCTGTCTATCGTTTCAATCGATGTTATCGGTGCAAATCGGCGTGGGGCCTACTTGCTCTCCGGCTTTGCAACCGCTCCCGGATAGATCCCCGGAATCGGAGCCGTCATCTCTTTCTCGTTCTCAGGATGCGGGAACGGCTTACGCGGCAGCATCGCCTCACGCTCGCTCGTGTTGTAGAGGAAGATCGCCTCGACCACCGCAGCCTGCTCCAGATCGAGAGGATGCAGCCGGTCGTACGTGTCCATGTTCGAGTGGTGCGTGCGCGTCTCGTAGTCCATCGGGTCCTGGATGAACTGGAATCCCGGCAGACCCAATGCGTCGTACGACAGGTGATCCGTCCCGCCCGTGTTGCGGAGCGAGATCGTCGTCACGCTCAGGTCCTTCAGCGGCGCAATCCACTGACGGAAGATGGGTGCGATCGCCGTGTTCTCCTGCGTGTACACGCCGCGAACCATGCCGGTGCCGTTGTCCAGGTTGAAGTACCCATCCAGCGTCTCCCACTCCCTGGTGGTCGTCAGTTTGCCGCGCTGGCGCATAAACCCCGGAACGCTGGCCGGCTCCGGATGCTCCGGCTCCGCAAACGTGCCGAAGTGCTGCTTCACGTAGCCCTGCGAGCCGTACAGACCCTGCTCCTCGCCCGACCACAACGCGATCCGGATCGTGCGCTTCGGCTTCACGCCCAGCGCCTTCAGGATGCGCACGGCCTCCATCGCCACCACCGAGCCCGCGCCATTGTCGGTCGCGCCCGTGCCGGAGATCCAGCTATCGAGGTGTCCGCCGACCATCACGACCTGATCCTTCAGCTTGGGATCGGTGCCGGGAATCTCGGCGACCGTATCGAAGCCATGCTCGTGATCGCCCGTGAACTTCGTCTCGATGTTCACTTCAAGCGTCACCGGCACGTGGTTCTGCAACAGACGGCCCAGACGGTTGTAGTGCTCGACCATCATCACGGCGTTCGGAATCGTGACCGCAGTCTCCTTCACCTGTGCGCCGCGCACGAGGTTGGCTCCGTTATCGTCGAAGATGATCCCCGTGCCGCCGCCGTTGCGGCCATCGCGCGAAGGCGTAATGATCGCAGCCACGCCCTCTTCGGTCATCATCTTCAGAGCAGCCGTGCGTACCTGCTGAAGCCGTGCACGATCAGCCAGCAACTGCTGAACATTCGGAGCACCCGCACGTCCCGCACCCGTCGGATACGTCTCCATCTCCGCCAGTTCCTCGGTCGTATAGCGATGGAAGAGCGGCTCCGTCAGGTCAGGCGTCGCACGCATAGCGCCAAACAGAACGATCTTGCCCTTCAGCTTGCCTTTGTACTTATCAAGATCTTTTGCGTCCTGAACATCGAGATACACAGCCTCGCCCGACACCGGTCCGCTGGTAGCCGGAGACCACGGTGCAGCCTGCGCCATCAGCGGAGCCGTATCCGGCGTCACCATACGGATCCATGTATTGATCTGTTGCCAGCCCATGCCGAACTCGCCCCAATCCTCCAGGTGCGCGTTCTCGAGGCCGATCTTCGTCAGCGTGTCTCTCGTCCATGCATTCGCCTTCGCCATGTTCGGCGAACCCGTCAGACGCGGCCCGATCCCATCCGTCAGCGCTCCCGCAAACTGCATCACGTGCGAGTGCTTGAAGCCCTCGTCACGAATCCGCTGATACATCGCCAGATCGATGTTCTCCTGCGCTGGCTGAGCGCCATAGTACGAAGGCGTCTCGGCTACTGCCGCGACCGGCTCCTTCTTTTTATCCGCAGCAACTGATGGAATAACGAGACTTACGATGGTAGCCGAACAACAGCTCCAGCGCACAAAACTGCGGGCGAATGACATACGTGATTGTCCTCCGGGAAATATGTAGGTGTGCGGGAAGAATAGCAGAACAACTTAAAAGACGGTAAGCAGCCCTGAATGGTTTCGCCGGTCTTTCAAACTAAAGCATTGTGGACAAACAAAATAATATCGGCCCGAGCGACTAGCTCCGGCGCAGATACCGGCGGACCCACAGCGTCCAGAGATACCCCTGCGCCGCCACCAACACCACCAGCCCAACCGTCAGCCCAACCCACCTATAGCTGATCGTAAGGTCCACCGCGTGATGCGTGGCCAGGTTGTAAGTCAGGATCGCTATGATTCCGCAAAACGTCGCTGCGAAGAACGCCGCGAACCCCGCCGCCGTGCCCATCAGCAGGCTTGTAAACCATCCCAGATCGCCCAGCGGCACTCCAAACAGGTAGCCTTCTCCAAACGTACGTGGAGTCGTCGACACTCCGCTCTGCGTTACATGCGCCATACCAGTAGAATACTGCTTTATGGCTGAAGGCGTTCAAAACGGACTTGTCCACGCAACCCAGGTTGCCCTCGAAACCGCTGTGCGCAAAGCAGCTAACGGCGTCAACTACGCATCCTTTGGCGAGACCAGCATCGATGATCACGACCTCCAGCGGATGGTCCAGGCCGTCCCCAACGCCATCGCCGCCGGGCTCTCTCGCAAGACCTACTACTTCGTCCCGCTCGCCATCAGCGAGAACCGCACCAGCGAAACCACGCTCGTCGCGCCAGCCTACACTCCCGAGCTGGGCGATCAGGCCATCTGCCATCGCAACGTTACCCTGACCGACACTGAGGGGGTCTTCATCTCTACCCGCCTGCTCGGCGACCGTTTCGCCCTCGCCTTCGAGTTCTTCATCAACGTAGGCCATGCCTTCGTCGATGTCGCCGGGGTGCCCGAGGCCTTCGATCAACTCGTCTGGAACCAGGTTCTTGCCGATGTTCGCGGCGAAACCAGCCAGGACGCATGGGAGAGCCGAGCCCAGGCTCTCAACGGGAGCGCCACCGCAGGCAAATCTCCGCAGGTCGATGAGAAGGCCAAGAGCAGCTTCCTTGAGGCAGCATTCTCCGACGCCGTTGCCATCTACCAACTGTCCCTCTCCGTCGACTTCGACTACTCCGAACTGCGCGAGCGCGAGTACCCCCTCCTCGCCCCACGGCCCCTTGCCGAGCGCCTCCGCCTCGTCGCCAAGCTCTTCCCTCCCAATCCCGGCTACGAGTTTGCCATCCGCTACCGCCGCCGAGCCTGATTCGCCGCACCCCCAAAGCCGCCGCGCAAAACTGCTAAAGTAATCGGGAAGACCGGAGCCCGCCCATGCCCGTGATCCGCACCTGCAAACACTGTGGCCGCAAAAACCGCGTCGCTGCAAACCATCTGGCCGACACTGGCCGTTGCGGTGAGTGCAAGAATCCCATCCCTCCCATCGACGAACCCCTTCCCGTCGACACCCAGCTCTTCGACGAGATCACCCGATCCGCAACCGTCCCGGTCCTGGTCGACTTCTGGGCCGAATGGTGCGGTCCCTGCCGCATGGCCGCACCCGAGGTCGCCCGCACCGCTGCCGATATGGCTGGCCAAGCCATCGTGCTCAAGGTCGACACCGAGCAGAATCACCAGCTCTCAGCCCGTTACAACGTCCGCGGTATCCCCAACTTCGCCGTCTTCCATAACGGCCGCCTCGTCAAACAACAGGCCGGACTCGTCGATCATGATGTCATGAAGTCCTGGCTCCGCTCTGTTGACCCAGAACCCGTGGCCTGAAAACCAAAGGCCTAACACCGATCCGCACCGACAACACCGATTTAAAAAAGACCGATAAAAACAGAACGAAAAGATTCTTCCTTAAATTTAAATTCTCGCCTTTCTAATCCTGTTTTATCGGTGTCATCGGTGAAGATCGGTGTTAAATTTTGCCGTCGTACCGGGCCACAGCACGTCAAGGAGGCCAGCGATGTCTGTAAGCCTGATCGGCTGGGGACGATTCACCAGCAAACCCGGCCAGCGAATTACAGTCCCCGCGCCCAGCACCGACAACGGCAAACCCTGGCTATGGGACATGCTGACCGACGAGGTCGCAAATCTCGCCAGCGTTGGCTTCGATCGAATCCAGCTCCCACCCGCAAGCAAAGCCCAGGGTGGCGACGGCGCTGGCTGCGACGGCTACGGCGTCTACGACCCACGCGATCTCGGCACCAAGAACCAGCAAGGCAGTATCCCCACTCGCTACGGCACGGCGGAGTCCCTGCGCAGACTGGTCGCAACCGCGCACCAGCACGGGCTCGCCGTAGATCTCGACATCGTCCTTCACCAACTCATCGGCGGCAAAAACGCCCAATACGCCTACCTGGGAGCCGACGGCAAAACCCTGAACGGCCGCGGCGCAATGCATCCCAGCTGCTTTCGCAAAGCCAAGGGAGGCGGCACACAGCCGCAGGATAGCGTCCCGGTACCATCCGACGACTTCGCCTTCGGAGACGAGAAGGTCTACCAGCACTGCAACCCGGCCCGCTACACCATCAACGACGCGCTCGACTACGGAGACTGGATCTTCCGCACCACCGGTGGAGACGGCGCAAGAATCGACGACGTCAAGGGCCTGTGGGTGCCCTTCGTCTCCGAGTTCATGCACCACGGAGCCATGGCCAACAAGCAGTTCTACTCCGAATACTTCGACGGCAATCCCGCGAACCTGAACTGGTGGGCAACCTCCTCCCCCATCAGCAGCCGCAGCGGAGTCGAAGACTTCAACATCCACTTCGCCATCCGGACCGCGTGTAACAACCTCTACGCACGTGCACTCGACGGAGCCGGTTACTCGCAATGGAACAGCGGCCTGGCCTACAGCTTCGTCGACAACCCAGACACCGACACCAGCCCCGGCCAACAGGTCATCACCTCGAAGATGCTGGGCTACGCCTATCTCCTCACCATCAGTTGCAAGCAGGTCCTCGTCTACGGCAAAGACTACTTCTCCGACGCCGTCTGGCCCGGTGCCTACGGTCTCAAGCCGCTGATCGACAACCTTGTCTACATCAACCGCACCTTCGCCTACGGCAACCAAACCACCCGCTGGGTCGATAACTCCGTGATCGTCATCGAACGCGACGGCGATGGCGGCGAGGTCGGCAACAGCCCCGGCCTGCTCACAGCCCTCAACTTCGACACCTACAACCGCCGCAAGATCACCTGCGCCACAAGCTTCGGCGCCAACGTGCTACTCCACGACTACACCGGCCGCCACGATGACATCTGGACAGACAGCCAAGGCAATGCAACCTTCACCATCCCATCCAACGCCTATGGCAGCGGTCAAAGCTATCTCTGCTTCTCACGCGCAGGCGCAGACAAGCCCATCACGCATCAGCCACGGCGCACCACCCAGGTCTTCTTCGGCGCACCCGACCTCGACATCCCACCCGCGACCTTCGGCGGATGGCAAACCATCGCCCGCATCTACGTACAAAAGAACACCCCGGTTACCTTCTCCAAACAGGTCAACCTTCAGACCACGCTTCTCGATCAGGCAACTCCAGTCCCCGGCAATCGACCCACGCAGACAGGTTGGTACAACATAGCAGTCAGCACAACTTCTGCCGCCCCGATCAACTTCGCATTAAGCGTCACGTACACTGGCGGAACAAAATAGGTAGTTTGTCGTCGCCGAAGTATCTACACGAGCAAGGTCTTTCCTATCTCTTCGTCACCTCGGAGGCAAATCTTGTCCCAATCTCCTTCCTTCCCTCGCGCCAGCTTTCACACAATCGAAACTGATGGTGTCCAGGTCTTCTACCGGGAAGCTGGTCCCGCCAATGCACCCGTCATTCTGCTGCTCCACGGCTTTCCCTCATCCTCGCATCAATATCGCGAATTGATCTCGCTTCTGGCGACGCGCTATCGAGTCATCGCACCCGATCTCCCCGGCTTCGGCTTCACCGTAGTTCCTGATGCTCGCAAGTACGTCTACACCTTCGACGCAATGGCCAAAACCATCGAGGCTTTCGTAGACGCACTCGGTCTCACGAAGTACGCTATCTACGTCTTCGACTACGGCGCACCCGTCGGCTTCCGCTTGGCCGTCGCGCACCCCGAGCGCATAGCAGCCATCGTCTCGCAGAATGGAAACGCCTATGAGGAAGGTTTGAGCGACGGATGGGGAGACCTGCGCCGCTACTGGGCCAACCCGACTCCCGAAAACCGCGATGCCATCCGACCCATGGTGACCTACAAAGCAACGCGCGATCAGTACCTGTATGGCGTAGACGATCCGCTGAAAGTCGCCCCCGAATCCTACACGCTCGACGCCGCCCTTCTTGCACGTCCGGGCATGGATGAAATTCAGTTGGATATCTTCCTCAACTACGCCACCAACGTCGCGCTCTACCCCACATTCCAAAAGTACTTCCGCGACTTCAAGCCGCCGCTACTGGCCATCTGGGGCAAGAACGATCCCTTCTTTATCCCCCCGGGAGCCGAGGCCTACAAGCGCGATAACCCCAATGCCACCGTCGAACTGCTCGACACAGGCCACTTCGCCCTCGAGACCCACGTGGAGTACATCGCAGAGCGGATTGACCACTTACTCGCCTCTGCCACCCGTTAAGGATGCAAAGAGATTCGAAGTATGGTGCGGATCGGGACTCTGAAATCTGTCAAGCCAGCCACCCATTAAGTCTATTAAAATCATAGATATACGTGTGCCTATTTATTTCCCTCAAACTGCTATTCTTTAAATATAGGGGATGAAATCTCCTGGAGGGGATTGGCGTACATCTCGTTTACAATCAATACTTTGAGGATTTAATGTATCTATTTTCAATACTTTAGTTGTCAGGTCTGAGGCTATATCTTGTAAATTCAATACTTTGCGGGAAAAGTATGGGGTGGGGAGAGGTATCGATTGAGGAGAGGAAATAGATAACGACTACCCCGTGATAATGCCCATCGCCAGAATGGCGCAACCCACGGTAAAGACGTCTTCGACCACGGCGATATGCCAGTTCTTAGTGCCGGTCCATTGCACCACCTCGCGACGCAGCAGGTTGGTGCAGGAGGCTCCAGCTAAAGCACAGGCAACGGTT
>DATDHL010000149.1:0-8976 GCA_036521575.1 Edaphobacter sp.
AGAGGTCATGACCTCCATCGCGCGCAACGAGCTACGCAGCTACAAGCAACTCCCCCAGATCTGGTACCAGATCCAGACCAAGTTCCGCGACGAGCCCCGCCCTAAATCCGGCCTCCTCCGCGTCCGCCAGTTCATCATGAAGGACGCTTACTCCTTCGACATCGACGAAGCCGGCCTCGACGCCAGCTACAACAAGCACCACGACGCCTACGTCCGCATCTTCCAGCGCTGCGGCCTCGAGTTCGTCGCCGTCGAAGCGGACTCCGGCGCGATGGGCGGCTCCGGCTCACAGGAGTTCATGGTCTACACCGAAGCCGGTGAAGACCTCATCGCATCGAGCGCCTCCGGCTACGCAGCCAACCTCGAGAAGGCCACCAGCCGCCTCGCCCCGGTCGAAGACCTCGCCCCCACAAGCGACGCGCCAGAACTAGTCCACACCCCCAATCAGCGCACCATAGAAGAAGTCGGGGCCTTCCTCAACACGCAGCCCCAGCACCAGATCAAGACCATGGCCTACACCGCCGACCTTCCCGAGGCCGACCACACCAAGCTGGGCAAATCCCGGCCTGTCGTCGTCTTCCTCCGCGGTGACCACTCCCTCAACGAGGCCAAGCTCCTACTCATCGCGGGGGGCGAACTCCGCCCCATGACGCCTGAAGAGCTCCAGGCCACCTTCAAAGCCCCCGCCGGCTATCTCGGCCCCATCGGCATCGAAGCCGCGCCACACCCCAAGAAGCCCGGCACTCTGGTCATCCTCGACAAGGCCCTGGAAGGCCGCACTAACCTCATCGCCGGAGCCAACAAGGAGGAGTACCACTTCCGCAACGTCACGCCGACCCGCGACTTCAAGCCCACGCTCATCGCCGACGTCCGCAACATCCTCGAAGGCGAAGGCTGCCCCATCGACGGCAGCCCCCTACGTCTCGGCAAAGCCGTCGAGATCGGCCACATCTTCAAGCTCGGCTACAAGTACTCCAAATCCATGGGAGCCTCCGTCCTCAACCGCGACGGCAAGGAGGTCACCCCCATCATGGGCAGCTACGGCATCGGCATCGAGCGCATCCTCACCGCCGCAATCGAGTCTTCTGCGGCAGCCAATGACGGCTCCGCCTACGCCCTCCACCCCGCCATAGCCCCCTTCCAGGTCGTCGTCACCATCACCAATATTGGAGACACAACCCTCCTCGCCGCCGGAGAAAAAGTAGCCGCCGACCTCACCGCCGCCGGTCTCGACGTCCTGCTCGACGACCGAGACGAGCGCGCAGGCGTAAAATTCAAGGACGCAGATTTAGTTGGCATCCCCTATAGAATCAACATTGGACGCGGAGTAGCTGAAGGTAAAGTTGAACTTGTTGATCGCTTGCGGAAGCTCAATCAGGATGTGGCCATAGAACAGATAGTATCCACCGTAGCGAATCAGGTAACATCCGCCCTGCAAACCTCGCTCTCCGCAACTGCCGTCTAATCGTCTAAACGGAAGGGACTTTTGCCAGTCAAGCTCAAATACGGCCAGAACAACACCAGAACACCCGCCCAGTCACACGAGCTGCGCAATCGCATTCTGCGTGGCGCCCTCGTTGTATGTTTGGGAGGGCTGCTGATCTTTGCAGCTGTCTTCGGCTACTTCTATTACAAGTACGAGCGCGTCGTGGACGAGCGTCTCGCATCCGGCCCCATCTTCGCCAACGTCTCGCAGATTTATGCTGCCCCACGCGAAGTCCGCGGCGGCCAGAAGCTCACCGCCTCGGCCATCGCCGCCGATCTCCGCGAGGCCGGATACAACAGCAATACGCAGCTTGGCACCTTTCAGCTCAACGGCGATAACATCTTCATCAAGCCCGGTCCTGAGAGCTTCCACACCACCGACGGCGCCACCATCAACATCGCCGACGGCGTCGTCCAGAAGATCACCGCCGAAAACGGAGCGGCCCTCAGCGGCTACGAGCTCGAGCCCCAGCTCATCACCGCGCTCTCAGAAGACAAAAACCGCACCAAGCGCCGCCTCATCACCTACAAAGAGATTCCGCCACGCCTCGTTCAAGCCGTCACCTCCATTGAAGACCGCCGCTTCTTCGAACACGGCGGCGTCGACTACCACAGCATGCTTGGCTGGGCCTGGCACGATCTTCGCGGCGACCGGCGCTGGACCGGCGGCGGATCCACCCTCACCATGCAGCTCGCGCGCGGCATCTTCCTCTCGCCCGAGCGCCGCATCAAGCGCAAGCTCATCGAGATCCTCATCACCTTCCAGCTTGAGTCCCGCTTCACCAAGCAGCAGATCTTCGAGATGTACGCTAACCAGATCAATCTGGGCCACCGCGGCAGCTACGACATCAACGGCTTCGGCGAAGCATCCCAGGCCTTCTTTGACAAAGACCTCAAACAGATCGACACCGCGGAGGCAGCGCTCCTCGCTGGAATGATCCAGAGCCCCAGCCGCCTCAATCCGTATCGTCACCCCGAGCGCGCCCTCGCCCGTCGCAACGTCGTTCTCGACTCCATGGTCGAAACCGGAGCCATCACCGCAGCCGAAGCCACCCGCGCCAAAGCCGAGCCCCTCCGTCTCGCCACCCCCAACGTCGACGCCAGCGAAGCCCCCTACTTCGTCGACCTCGTCCACGATCAGCTCTCTCAGCGCATCAGCGATCAGGATCTCGCTCACCAGAGCCTCCGCATCTACACCTCGCTCGACCCCGACCTTCAGCGCGCCGCGTCTGAGGCCGTCGATATCGGCATGAAGAACGTCGACGAGATGGTCCGCAAGCAGCACAAGGGCAACGAAGCAAACATCACGTACCCACAGGTCTCCCTCATCGCGCTCAACCCTCACACCGGCCAGGTCCTCGCGCTCGTCGGAGGCCGCAACTACGCCATCTCGCAGCTCAACCACGCCGTAGCCAAGCGCCCCACCGGCTCCATCTTCAAACCCTTCGTTTACGCCGCCGCATACAACTCCAGCCTCAACGGGACCCAACTCGGCGACGGCGGCGTCTTCACCGCCCTCACCCAGCTCAACGACACCCCAACCACGTTCACCTTCGACAACGGCCGCCAGACCTACAACCCCGGCAACTACAAGGACGAGTACCACGGCGAAGTCACCGCCATCTACGCACTAGCCCACTCGCTCAACAACGCCACCATCTCCCTCGGCCAGCAAGTAGGCTTTGACAACGTAGCCGCCCTGGCTCGCGCCTCAGGCATTACTGCTGCACGCGGAACACCCGCCGTCTCCCTCGGAGCCTACGACGCTACCCCACTCGACATGGCCGGAGCCTACACTGTCTTTGCCAACGGAGGCGTCCACCTCAATCCCTGGATGCTCGCGTCAGTTCGCAACGCCAACGGCGACATCGTCTCCGACTACTCCCCCGAGGCCAAGCAGGTCATGGACCCCCGCGCTGCCTACCTCACCCAGTCGCTGCTCGAAGGCGTTATGAACTTCGGCTACGGCTACGAGGTCCGCAAGCACGGCTTCATGGCACCCGCGGCCGGAAAAACCGGCACCAGCCACGATGCATGGTTCGCCGCCTACACCTCCAACCTCATCTGCATCGTCTGGATCGGCAACGACGACTACACCGACGTCAAACTAGCCGGAGCCCTGGCAGCAGCTCCCATCTGGGCGGAGTTCATGAACCGCGCCATCAAGCTCCCCCAGTACTCCGACGTGAAGCCCTTCTCTGCGCCCGAAGGCGTCACCACCGCCCGCATCGACAAGACCACGAACCTCCTCTCCGACTCCGCCTGCCCCGACAACTCCTTCAACGTGGCCTTCCTCGACGGCACTGCCCCAGTCAACACCTGCAGCCAGATGTCTGAGAGCCCACAGAATTTCCTCCAGAAGCTCTTCGGCATAGGCGGCAACCACTCCAATCCACAACCCACCTCCCCGGCCACACCGCCTGCGACAGCACCAGCAACCCCGCCCGTGTCACACGGAAGCCCCAACACTCCACCGGACGGTAACGCCCCCGACACGACGAAGCCCGCCGAACCCAAGAAGAAAAATTTCTTCCAAAAGATCTTCGGCGGCGGCAACGATAAGAACAAACAACCGTCCCAGCCACAATCGCCCCCGCCGCAATAACTCGATCGAGCAGCCATCAACGACAAAATCGGGTGCTCCATCCTGAGCGCGCCTGATCGCGCGAAGGTTGGGGAGTAAATACCTCGCGAACTGCACCATCCTTCTATGTCAGTGCTACATCGGTTGACACTCAGGGCACCAGAAAGTCACCCGCACCTGCACCCCCTGCTTCCGCATCATCACCATCGCCCCACACCGACGACACTCCTGCCCCTGCCGCTGATACACCCAAAGCCTCTCCTCCCGATCCATCGAATACGTAGTACGCCGATTCCCTGAGGTTGTCGCAATTCCAGCACCTGCTCCCTCCGCCACATTCGCCTTCATATACCGCTGCGCAAAATCCACAATCTTCTCCATCTCACGATCCGTAATCGTCCGCATCGCCCGAAACGGATTCACCCCCGCCGCAAATGCTACCTCACTCTTATAGACATTCCCCAACCCAGCCATCACCCGCTGACTCAGCAGCACCACCCCAATCTCCGCATCAGGATTCTCCCGACCATAAGCAACCAGCCGAGCCACCCCACCCGCAACCGTAAACTCATCTGACAAAATATCCGGCCCCAGCTTAGGCACCTGCGAACTCCGATCCAGCGACCGCGCAGTATAAAACTCAGCAACCGGCACATTGAAAGCCACTGCCTCCCAATCCGGCGTCCTGATGACCACCCGCATCTTTTCGCGCCGCATCCGCCACCTCTCCCCCACCCGGTAGAGATGCCAGCTCCCACTCATCAGCATATGCGTCACTAATATCAAATCGCCACTGAAGTAAATCAGCAACCACTTCCCCCGCGACTCTACCTTCTCCACCACCCGCCCCACCACCGGCGAATCATCATTCACCCGAGCCAGCTTCGCCAACCCCGTCTCAAACCCAGTCACCACCTTTCCACCAATCGCCCGCTGCAAAGCCCGCGCGGCCCGATAAATCGTATCCCCCTCAGGCATGCCTGCCGCTCCCTACGTCTTGTCTCTTGCGCACATTGAATCCCATAGGCGCAGCCGCAAACCCAGCCTCGAGCAAAAACTTCGCCACTGGATGCTCCGCCACCGGCACCCCATTCACCGTAGCAATCAACATCCCAGCCCGCACATCTCCGTCATCGCTCCGCTCCTACACCCGATCCACAAAAAACTCCGCAAGCGATCTCCCCACCTGCGAGCGCTGCGGTTCCTCCTCCGGCAAAAACACCTGCACATTCGGATTCCCTCGCCGCAGATAAGCCACCAGCGCACCATCGCAAAGAATCACCCTCGCCCCCACACTCCGCATCAACGACGACCCCGCATCGGGAGCCGCAGGCCACCGCAACAACGCCCCATAAGGATTCGCCGGATCGGTAGCCGCCAACTGCAGCATCTCCGCCTTGTCCCCCTCCGAAACCCGCAGCGACCGCAACAGATCCACCGCTGCAGGCATGGCAAACTGCGTCGCTCCAAGGTCGGCAGCAAAGTACCCCCTGCGAATCCGCCCACTCTCTTCCATCGCCTTCAGCACATCGTAGACAGCCGAAAACCCACCCGGCAGATTCTCCGCATGCGCCGTCTCGCGAAACACCACACCATACCGCGTCAACAACTGCTGCGCCATCGAATGACTCCACTCCGTCCCCGACCGCGCTGTATCAAACGCAGCTGCCTGCAACGCCCATCGTCCCTGACCCGTCGGCGGAGTCGTCCTCCGAGACCTAAAGCCCCCACCCTGCCGGTGCGCCTTCTTCCCCCGCGATGCGCTTGAAGAACGTTCACAGTAAGCCCGCAACGCAGCCACACCATCGTTCGTAACCATACCCTTCCAAACCAGCCCCCACAAAGCATCCAGCGTCTCCCCCGGATACCCACCACCCACCCCATCATGCAAATCCTGAAAGAACGAAGCCCCCCGCACACGCAGATACTCAACAATCTGACTCTCCCTTTCACCCAACGCTCCCAGCCCGTTCTCTCTTCCCTCTTCCCTCTTCCCTCTTCCCTGCCCTACAGGCCACAACTGCGAAAGCTTCTCCGCCAGATAAAGCCCAATCCGTCCATCCCGTTCACCCAACGGCTCAAACCCAACCCACACCACCTCACCCGCCGCAATCAGCAGATCCAAATCACTCGCCTTATACCCCACCAACCGAGCCGGAAGAATCTCCGTCTCCAAAATCGAAGCCGGAATCGGAGCGCCCTGCAAATTCTCAATCACATCCAGCAGAGCATCCAACCCACGCCTCGGCTGCACCACGCCTTGCCACCGAGTAAACAGCCGCGCCAGCGTCCTCTGCTCAACCGGCTCGACCTCCTTCCGCAACCGCGCCAGCGACTTCCTCCGAATCGTCCGCAGCACCTCCTCATCGCACCACTCCCGATGAACCCCACCCGGCCGAAAACCACCCTCCACCACCCTCCCCATCTGCACCAGCCGCTGCAGTACAGCCTCAACGGGTTCAGCTGAAAGCCCCAACCGCCTCGCTGCCTCCAACGTGGTAAACGGCCCATGCGTCCTTGCAAACCGCCGCAGCAGATCCACCCCCGCATCCGGTGTCGCTGTCAGAAATGCAGTAGGCAACCCCGGAGGAAGCGGAACCCCGAGCGCATCCCTATACCGAGCCGCATCCTCCACCGCGATCAATCTCTTCTCCCCCGCAATCCCCACCTCCAACACCCTCCGTGCCTTCACCAGCCTAGCCACGCTCTCCGCCACCTCATCCAAAGCACAACGCACCCGCAGCTCCGCCCGCGTCAAATCCCCAATCCGCAACAGCAGATCATGCACACCATCCATCGTCCTGACCTTGTACTCAGAGACCAGCCCCTGCAGCTGCTCCTCGGTCTCCTCAATCGCCCCAACATCCAGCAACTCCCGCAGATCGGCATCGCCCATCAGCTCCCGCAGCTGATCCTGATCAATCGAAAGCGCCTGCGCCCGCCTCTCCGCCAGCGGAGCATCCCCGTCATAGATGTAGTTCGCCACATAACTAAACAGCAGCGCCGAAGCAAACGGACTAGGTGTCCGCGAATCGACCGTATGCACCCGCAGCGACCTGTTCCCGATATTCCGCAGCGTCTCCATCAGCGCAGGTATGTCAAACACATCTCGCAGACACTCCCTGTAAGCCTCCAGCAAAATCGGAAACGAAGGATACCGGCTAGCCACACTCAACAGGTCATAAGCCCGTTTCCTCTGCTGCCAAAGCGGAGTCCTCCCATCCGCTCTCCGTCTTGGCAACAGCAAAGCCCGCGCCGCACTCTCCCGAAACTTCGCCGCAAACAAAGCCGTAGACCCAAGCTGCCGCAAAACAAGCTCTGCGGCCTCCCCCGCCTCCAGCAAAATCGGTTCTATCGAAGGAGCCTCATCCGTCTCCGGAAAGCGCAGCACAAAACCATCTTCACTCCACATTGTCTCCACATCTTGTCCACCATTTGCACGCACTTTTGCAGTCACCGCCATCGCCCACGGTGCATGAACTCTGCTTCCAAACGGAGTCAGCACACATACGCGCCAATCTCCCAACTCATCCCTAACTCGTTCAATCACAACGTTTTGATCATCCGGCACCACCACAGTAGCCAGCTCCTGATCCGCCAGATATCGCAGCACATTCTCCGCCGCCAACGGATCAAGATCATGCTCCTGCGTCAGCCGCGCAATCGCCACACTTCGAGGAACATCCCGCAACTCCCGTACCAGCGCGCCAATCCTGCGCCCAAACTCCAGCGGCCTCCCCGCCTGATCCCCATGCCAGAACGGCATCTTCCCCGCCTCACCCGGTGCGGGCGACACCAGCACCCTGTCATGCGTAATCTCTTCAATCCGCCAAGCTGAAGCCCCCAGCAGAAACGTCTCTCCTTCTCTGCTCTCAAACACCATCTCCTCATCCAACTCACCCACTCGCACTGGCTTCGCTCTCTCCCCCGCCAGAAAAACCCCATACGTCCCGCGATCCGGAATCGTCCCCCCATTCAAAATCGCTATCCGCTTCACGCCAGCCCGTGGCGTAATCCAGTTCCTAGTCCGATCCCACGTAATCCGCGGCCGCAGATCCGCAAACTCATCCGACGGGTACCGCCCCGCTAGCATATCCAGCACCCCATCGAACGCGCCCTGGCTCAATCCGGCAAACGGCCCAGCACTCCTTACCAGCGCATACAAAGCCGCATAGCTGATACCCGGACTCTCTTCCTCCTCACTCCCCCGCTTACTCCTTCGCTCGGCGTCCTGCACGTTCAACGGAGGATGCGCCACCACCGCCACCATCTGTTGAGCCAGCACATCCAGCGGATTCCGCAAAAAACGCGTCGACTCCACATGTCCCTCATGCATCGCCCGCGTCACCGCCGCGCAAGCCACCAGATCAGCCCTGTACTTCGGAAAAATAATTCCATTCGAAGGCGCCCCCACCTGATGCCCCGCCCGCCCAATCCTCTGCATCCCGCTAGCCACGCTAGGCGGAGCTTCAATCTGAATCACCAGATCGATCGCACCCAAATCGATCCCAAGCTCCAATGAAGAAGTAGCTACCAAAGCCTTAATCTGTCCAGCCTTCAGCAACTCCTCAATCTCCGACCGCTGTGCAGCCGCAAGCGACCCATGATGCGCCCTCGCCAGCGGCTCACCAGCCAACTCATTCAACGCACCAGCCAGCCTCTCCGCCACTCGCCGAGCATTCACAAAGATCAGCGTAGAAGTCCGCTCTCGAATAATCTCCAGCAACCGTGGATAAATCGACTGCCAGATCGAAGTCCGCTTCGGCCCCTGCGAAGCCGGCCCACTCGGCTGCTCTTCCATCTGCCCAAGTCGAGCCATATCCTCCACCGGAACCTCCACCCGCAGCTCCAGCGTCTTCCTCGCCCCCGCATTCACCACCGTCACAGGACGGTATCGAATCCCCTCT
>DATDHL010000150.1:0-2505 GCA_036521575.1 Edaphobacter sp.
GGCTTGGTCTTAGGTGTGAGCCGGTCACCGATTCGGTGCAAGATCAGTGTCGCTGCGCTGATTGCTCGACACGATGGCCGGAACGCGGTCATCCAAATATGCTTTAAAAGAGGGACATCTTTCAGATCAAAGTAGCCGGCCGTCGAACGCTCTCCGCCGTTTTTCCTTTCGAAACGGATGATGACGTCATTAGTGTTCGTAGCTTGAGCCGACTTTCGGTACCATTCGACGAGCGGTTCTCTTTGGCGACGATGCTCCGCGCCGTTGCTATAGCGCGCGCGGCTCGGCAACGCGCAGGCGACCCTTCGCTGTGGCGAGCCGGTGCAACTTCAATTGTGGGTAAGGATTTTTTGCCTGCAATCGCGCCGAAGGGCCCGTTGTCGGGCAGGGCCATGGCGTTTTGCAAATTGCGCGATGATGGAATAGTGCCGCTGATTTGCCCGACGAGGCTGGGCAAGAATGGCGGGCATTTTCGAGAGCAGCCTGTACGATTCGATTTATGACGAATCACACGTTCAAGAGCGGCGAGAGCCGCGAGCAGCCCAGTCTGTTTCCTCCCCGGATCGAGGACTATGTCGGTCCGGCCAATCCGGTTCGGGCGATCGACAGCTTCGTTTGCGCCCTCGACCTCGCCAAGCTCGGTTTCCGGTACGCTGACCGCCGCGCGGGAGTCGGACAACCGCCTTACGACCCGTCCGATCTGCTGAAGCTCTACCTCTATGGCTACATCAACCAGATCAGATCATCGCGCCGGCTGGAGCGGGAAGCCTGTCGCAATCTGGAACTGATCTGGCTCTTGAAGACCCTAAAGCCCGGCTACCGGACGATCGCCAACTTCCGCAAGGAGAACTGGGCGGCCCTGAAGGCCGCGAACCGCAGTTTTGTGCTGCTGCTGCGCGAACTCGGCCTGGTCGGTGGAACCCTTGTTGCAGTCGATGGCGCCCTGTTCCACGGCAACGCCAGCAAGGACAGCATCTTCACGCGCGGGAAGCTCGCCAAACAGATCGCCCAGCTGGATCAGGAGATCGAGACTTACGGGAAGTCTCTCGACGCCAACGATGCAGCGGAGGCCCAGCAGCGTGCCGACGGTTCGGGGGATGGTAACAGGGGCGACGGTGGCGATGTCGGGGACAAAGTGAAGGAGCTGATGGCCAGGCGCCAACGTGCGCGGGCCGATCTCAAGGAGCTGGAGACCGGTGATAAGGGACAGGTGTCGAAGACCGATTCTGACGCACGGCTTCTGAGCAAGGGCGACCAGACCATTGCGGGCTACAACGTTCAGAGCGTCGTTGACGACAAGCACAAGCTGATCGTCGCCAGCGAGGTCGTCAATCGCAGCGATGCAGGTCATCTCCACGAGATGGCAAAAGCGGCCAAGGAGATTCTCGAAGCCGAGACCCTGCAGATCCTGGCCGACACCGCCTATTACAACAGCGAGGACCTCAAGGCCTGCGAGGATGACGGTATCGTTGCCTATGTGCCGCCGCTCGAAGGCAACGGAAAGCTCGAGAAAGAAGGCCGCTTCGCCCGCAAGGATTTCAGCTACGATGCCGCGACCAATACCTACCGTTGTCCGGCCGGCCAACTGCTGCATCCGACCAAGACGCCCTGGACCAACACGAGCGGCCGGATCGAGATCCGCTATCTGGGCTCCAGGGCGACCTGCGGCGCCTGCCCATTAAAGGCATCTTGTCTTTCTTCCAAGGCAGACTACCGGAGCGTCAGCCGCTGGGAGCACGAAGATGTTCTCGACCGTCATCGCCAAAGGATGGCAAGCGAAGGCGCAGGCGAACTGATGCGCCGCCGCTCCGCCATCGTCGAGCACCCGTTCGGGACGCTCAAATGCCGCGCCGGCTATCAGCACTTCCTCGTCCGTGGCTTCGACAAGGTTCGCGGCGAATGGAGCCTGATGGCGCTCTGCTACAACTTCACCCGCATGCTCAACATTCTCGGCTTCGACCGCTTCGTCGCGTACATGGCAGAAAAGGCACGCGTAGCCCGCGAAAGCGGCCTTGCTTCGGCTCTGCGCTCGATTTGGCTTGTCTTGCAGGCATTCCAGGCTAACATCGCACTATGGTTCGCAGTTGTGACACTCCGAGCCACACCAGTCCGATAATCAGAATTCTTGCCCAGCCTCGTCGGGCAAATCAGTGGCACTGTTCCATCATCGCGCAATTTGCAAGACGCCCATGGCCCTGCCCGACAACGGGCTCCTCTAGCGCGATTGCAGGCAAAAAATCCTTGCCCACAATTAGAAGTTGCACCGACTCGCCCCAGCGAAGGGTCGCCTCTCGCGTTGCCGAGCCGCGCGCGCTTTCCGATGCGCGAGCCCGAGGGGATATCGACGTGAACACAGTTCCAGACCTCAACAAGGCAACGGCACTAGAGCGGGATGAATCGTCATCCCGCTCTATCTTTTTGTTTGAGCATGATCTCCGCGCAAACGCTTCGCGTTTGTCCCGAAGGAAAACCGGTACCCACCCATCGGGTCGTGGCCCGAGGGCA
>DATDHL010000151.1:0-1627 GCA_036521575.1 Edaphobacter sp.
GGCCGGCCAGCGCTCTATGCTGGAGCGCGACAAGTCGCTCAAGGACCTCGTGGTCCTCAACGACGAAGCGCACCACGTCCACGACGAGGACCTAGTCGCCCGCTTCAATTAAGTTGCAAGGATTTTGATTTTGTGATTCGCTTTCGTCGCCACAGGGGCGACGGAGGCAATCATGGCTGCGAAGGAGATTTCGGTAAAGAAATATGTTGTGCGGCTGAGTGGCGAGGAACGCGAGCGGCTCGAAGCGTTGCTACGGAAAGGAAAGAGCCCGGCGCAACGGCTGCTGAAGGCGCGGATATTGTTGAAGGCCGATGTGTCGGACGCCGGCGAGGGTTGGAGTGACAGCCGGATCATCAAGGCCCTGGAGACCAGTGCATCGATGGTTTACCGGGCGCGCAAGCAACTGGCAGAGGAGGGCTTCGAGGCGGTGTTGAGCCGCAAGCAACGCGCGACGCCGGCGGTGGCGCGGATTTTTGACGGCGAGAAGGAAGCCAAGCTGATTGCCCTGGCTTGTTCCAAACCGCCCAAGGGACGCGTGCGCTGGACCTTGCGGTTGTTGGAGAGCAAAGTCGTGGAGCTCAACATCGTCGATCGTGCCAGCGACAGCACGATCGGCCGGGTTCTAAAAAAAACATTCTCAAGCCCCATCGCCGGCAGCAATGGGTCATCCCGCCGAAGGCCAACGGCGCGTTCGTAGCCGCGATGGAAGACGTGCTGGCCGTCTACACGCGGCCACACGATCCTGATCGCCCGCTGGTTTGCGTGGACGAGAGCTCAAAGCAGCTCCTCGCCGAGACACGCGTGCCGATCCCGATGAAGCCGGGACGTCCGGCGCGCTTCGATTACGAGTACGAGCGCAACGGCACTGCCAACCTCTTCATGATGTTTGCTCCGCTCGAAGGCTGGCGTCATGTCGAAGTCACCGATCGCCACACCGCCGTGGACTACGCTCACGTCTTGAAAGACTTGGCCGATCTGCACTTCTCGAACGCCAAGACCATCATCCTGGTCCAGGACAACCTCAACATCCATTGCAAGGGGTCACTCTACGAAGCCTTTCCGGCCGCCGAAGCCAAGCGACTGGTCGACCGCTTCGAATGGCATTACACTCCAAAGCACGGCAGTTGGCTCGACTTGGCGGAATCGGAACTCGGCGTCCTCTCGTCCCAGTGCCTCGACCGCCGCATTCCCGACAAACAAACGCTCATCGATGAAATCGCTGCCTGGGAGCAAGATCGAAATGCCAAGCACACCAAGGCCAACTGGCACTTCACGACCCCAAACGCACGTATCAAACTCAAGCACCTTTACCCTTCAATCTGACTGAATCGGGCGACTAGGCTTCATCTTAATTCAGCCCCGTCCACAGGATGCGGAACGGATGCCCGCGCCGACCGTCGGGAGCAGGCGGTTCCTCGAATTGAGTCGTGTGCCCGGCTGTGTTAGCTGGGGACGCCGAGGTGCTGCCGGAACCTGCGGTCTCTGCCAGCGGCAGCGGTTCCACCTTTGCGGCCATAGCTGCCAGTGAACTCGCGAGCAACAACCCCCCGACGATCAGCAAGGCCGATGTCGCGGGGGCGGCGCCGGTTTGTCGTCCGGGCGCACTTTCGGTTCTTTCCGCCTCGTG
>DATDHL010000152.1:0-2220 GCA_036521575.1 Edaphobacter sp.
CAGCTTCTTGTCTGGCAATTGCGTTTGGTACTCGGCTATGAGGGCCGGGGATAAGCTGCGACTGAGTGCGAACTCCACCACTTCATCATTCTTACTCGCGCAAAGCAGGACGCCGATGGCTGGCTGCTCATGAGCTTTACGAACATCCCGGTCGAGGGCTTCGAGATAGAAATTGAGTTTGCCCAGGTACTCCGGCTCAAACCGACCCACCTTTAGCTCTATGGCAACGAGGGCGTTGAGGCCGCGATGGAAGAAAAGCAGATCCAGCGCAAAGTCCCGATCACCAACCTGCAAAGGATATTCGGAGCCGACAAAGCAGAAGTCGCGTCCCAGTTCAATGAGAAAATCCTTCAGCTTGTCCAGCAATCCACGGTGCAGGTCGGCCTCTGCATGGACCGAAGGCAGGCCTAGAAATTCCACGTTATAAGCGTCCCGAAATACGCTCAGAGCTTCGGGATACGTTTGTGTCACCAGTGGCGACACTTTTGGAGGACTGAGCACAGCACGTTCGAACAGGGCCGTCTTGAACTGGCGCTCTAGTTCCCTCTTACTCCACCGCTCGCGGATGGCAAGCCGTACATAAAATTCGCGTTCTTCTGTGCGTTTGCTCTGCCCCAGGATGATAAGGTGATGAGACCACGGCAATTGTGCCACCAGTGGCGACACGATTGAATCTTCCCGATAAGCCTCATAGAACTGTTTCATTCTAAATAAGTTACGGCGGGTGAAGCCGCGTAGACCAGGCTCCGTTCGTGCAAGGAACTGAGCAAGCCGGTCAACCACACCGTCGCCCCATTCCGCAGCTTCTATCTTGCGGCTGATCGTGGCCCCTATCTGCCAGTAGAGGTCAATCAGTGCAGTGTTGACGGCTTGAATGGCCTTCTCGCGTGAAGCGGCGATGAGTCGAATGACCTCAGAAAATGCCACTTCGTCCCCCATAGGGGCGCTAATGTTCGACGGGTTTGGATTGGAGGGTGACGGCATGGGTCAATAGCTCAATCTTCCTTGGCGGGCTCAAACTTCCAGTGGTACATTCTGAGCCGGTGGTTTGCGAACGTTGAAATCGATGTATGTCTGCTCGTGGCCTTCGGGGTGCTGCTCTCGCCACAGTACCAACAGGAGCGGCGGAAACTCCGTAAGGACAACCTTCGTCCGGTGGACCTTCGCGTGACAACCCGCACAGAGAGCGATCATCAGATGCAGAACAGACTTGCCCGGCTCCCGATGGTGGACACCAGGATCGGGATCACCGCACACCCTACAGGCATATCCATCCCGCTCTAAGACCTGCTCTCGCAGGCCCCCGAAATACTCGGTATCCTGCCGTTTCAGCGTGTAGCAGGTCGCGCAGAGGCCCAGGGCGAGGATCTTCTCATTCCCGCAGGGACAGCAAATTGCGGTCTGGACCCCTTCCTTCAAAGCCTTACTCCTTGATTTTCAGCTTGGAGTCGTTTTCGCGGATGAACGCCTCGATCTCCGGGGCACTCGCCAGGATGCGGAGCCACTGTTCTTTGTAGAGGGTGACCGGAAAACGGCCCATGCCGTACAGAGAGACCCCGCCTTTCTCGCTCACTTTCAAAGTGAGGCCGCCCTTGTCTTTGCTCTTGAGTTGGGCATTCTCAGCCCGCAGGCGCTCCAACTCCGCTTGCATCTCCGATTCACTCATCGTTTCCCTCCTCCGATTCCCTGCATACAATTCATCTTCCAAACTTCCCGGCCCGGTGCTTTTTGACCGGAGCATACCGATATAGCGTATCCCGACTGATGCCAAACTCTCGAGCAAGCGCAGCCTTCGTGGCTCCATCGGCCACTCGCCGCCGCAACTCGGCCGCGCGAGTTGGTGACAACGATGGCTTTCTACCGGTGTACTTCCCTTCCCGCCTTGCGATCGCAATTCCCTCACGCTGGCGCTCGCGGATTAGCTCTCTCTCGAACTGAGCAAACGCCCCCATGACACTCAGCAACAGATTCGACATGGGTGAATCCTCGCCGGTAAACTTCAGGTTTTCCTTCACAAAGACGATATGGACACCCCGCTCCGTCAGACCCAGCACTATTCCCCGTAAGTCATCAAGGTTGCGGGCCAGCCGGTCCATCGAGTGACAAAACACTGTGTCGCCTTCGCGGACGAAGCTCTGCATGGCCTCCAGTTGGGGACGCTTTGCATCCTTGCCGGAGGCTTTGTCGGTGAAGGTTTTGTCCAGGGCCAGCCCTTCGAGC
>DATDHL010000153.1:0-5517 GCA_036521575.1 Edaphobacter sp.
AAGAGCGAGAACAGGAGGACAGCGCCGAAGTGCGAGATGGTCACGATGCTTTCCTCCCCGTTGCGAGCGAGTGTGCATCGACGGCTGAGATGATGTTCAGGAGGCCTGCTACGACGATGAACTTGGTGCCGTAGTCGGCGACGGCTACCTGCACAGAGGCCTGGCCGAGATCGAAGATGCGGGCGATGGCGTAAAGCAGTCCGGTGCCGAGGTTGCCGGCGAAGTTCAGCATGTCGAGCAGCTCAGCTGTATTGGGCGAGTAAACTTTGCCCTTGAGCGCGAGGCCGATCCCGAACATCGAGACGATTGAGGCGAAAATGAGCGAGGCGCGGGTCCACTTTTTCAGAAGAAGATGACCCAGGCCAGGGACTAGCCATCCGGCTAGCAGAACTATGGCTGGTGCCAGGGTTGTGGGCTTGCTGGCGGCTCGCGCTTGCGCTTGTACGTTGCTCGTCATTTCAGTCTTGATGATATCAGTTGAGTTGGTTTTATCGGGTTGCCGTCGGTTTCGGGGCGTTAGATTCGCAGGAGCTCGGTTTGGATGAGGCCTGTGACCTCGGCTTTGCTGGGGCGGGTGATCATGTTGATCTCGCTGCGGACGCCGAATTCACCTGGGAAGTAGAGGCCGGGTTCGACCGAGAAGCAGGTGTTGGGGAGGATGAGACGGACGTCGTGGGTTTCTAGGTTGTCGAGGTGGGCGCCGTTGCCGTGGAGTTCGGTCGCGATGTTGTGGCCGGTGCGGTGGGTGAAGTAGTCGGCGAAGCTTGCAGCGCGGATTACGGAACGTGAGGCGTCGTCCGCTTGCCAGCCTGCGATGGCGGTGTTGGTGGTGAAGGCTTGCTGGACTGTGGCGATGGAGGCGTCGCGGGCGTCTCGGACGGTGTTGAAGATGAGGTATTCGCGCTCGGTGGGCTCGCGGTCGATGACGGCGGTCCAGGTGATGTCGTACCAGACGGCTTCGGGGCGGTTGGCTAGTTTGGCCCAGATGTCGATGAGGAGGAAGTCGCCGCGGCGGATGGATTTGGATGAGGCGACGGTAGGTTCGTAGTGGGAGTCGGCGGAGTTGGGGCCGACGGAGACGTTGGGACCGAACTCGGTGACCATGCCTTCGCGCTCGATGGCCTGCTGGAGGAATTGGACGATGGCGTACTCGTCGGTGCCGCCTGCGCGGACGCGGGTGCCGATCTCGCGCCAGCCTTCGGCGAGGATGGCGTCGAGTTTGCGCTGGGCCTCGTAGTGGGTCGCGATCTGGGCGTCGGTGAGGACGGCTTCGAAGTGGCTGATGAGGTCGGCGGAGGTGACGATCTCCTTGTTGAACGAGCGGAGGAGTTCGACGGTGCCTGCGTCGACGAGCGAGACGTACATGATGGCGTTGCGCGGGGAGTACTGCATGGCGATCCTGGTCGCGCCGGTGAGCATGGCTTCGAGTTTGGCTTCGAGCTCCTGCCAGGAGGAGTATTGGTCTTTTGTGCCGGGGAGAAGCTCGAGTTTGCCGGATTCGATGCGGTGGACTAGTTTTTTTGGCTCGCCGTGGGCGGGGATGAAGTAGTACCAGCGGCGGGTGATGTGGCCGCCCGGTATGCCGAGGATGCGGTAGGCGAGGGGGTCTCGGTTGTGGTGGTCGTAGAAGAGCCAGCCGTCGAGTTTATTTTCGCGGAGGGCTGATTGGATGGCTGTCAGGTCCATGGGTTTGGTCTCGAATTAGGTCTGCTCCCATGGTACCCCCACCCCCGTACTTAAGTACGCAAAGTCTTCAAAACAGGAGACATGAGTCCGGACTTCCTGGTCAAGTCTGGCTGGCTTAAATGCAAAGACCCGGCGTGTTTGCCGGGCTTTTCCTCTCATTTAAGACTAGCAGGTATGTCAATGATTTTGGTGTGAAACTGGCTCGAAATGCGCACTAACGCAAAGAACTGATGAATTTGGCGGATTTGTGAAAACCCATGGGCGGGAACCCTCATCTCAAGACCTACCTCAAGAAAATCGGCGGGCTCCCCATCTCAAGATTTATCAAGAAATGGAGGTCACCATGAACAGGATAGGGAAACTGATATCCGATCGTGTGTTCCGGGCCCGAGTCTCTCGCAAGCTGGTTGTACTTTGCCTGGGCCTGGCGATCGGGGGGTTCCCCGGCACCTGTTTAGGCGACGAGCTGTTGGTAGGGAATTTCTTTGGTCCCGGACACGAAAATATTCTGGAGTACAACGCCACCACCGGGGCCTTTATCGGCACTTTTGGACCCGTCATAAGCTTTCCCCTTGGGGGTGCCTTCGGACCCGACGGAAACTTCTACGCAACCAATTCCGATAACGACACTGTACTTAAGCTGAATGGCACCACGGGCGCAGTGATCAATAGCGCGTTCGCCTCGGTCGAAGATGCGGCTGGGCTGGTCTTCGGCCCGACCGGCAATCTTTTTGTCGTTAGTTCTACAGCGCCGGGTCTTCTGACTGTACTCAATGGCACCACGGGCGCACCGATTACGACGATTGACGCTGGCGGAATCATGAACGATCCCGAAGGAGCTACGCTTGGCCCTGATGGGAATATCTATGTGGCGGATGGCAGCGGAGCCGTGCAAAAATTCAACGGCACGACGGGCGCTTTCCTGGGCACTTTTGTGACAGCGGGCAGCGGCGGCTTGACGAATGCGCGCGGCGTCGCTTTCGGCCCCGATGGGAATCTCTATGTCACAAGCTTCGGCGGCAACCAGGTGTTGCGTTACAACGGCACGACCGGGGCTTTCCTGGGTGTGTTTGCGTCGGCGACCGGTGCTTGCAGCGGACTGAGCCTTCCACGAGACCTGACCTTCGGTGCCAATGGCAATTTATTCGTCGGCAGTTTTGGCTCGGGAGACATTTTTGAGTACAACGGGACCACAGGCGCGTGCATAACTGACTTCGTACCCTCAGGCACCGGTGATCTGGGCGGCCCGACATTCCTGGTGTTCGGCGAAGGAGGGACTTCAACGACCCCGGTCCCGGAACCACCTTCGATCACTCTAGTTGCCTGTGCCCTTGGGGGCCTGGCGGCTTTGAAGCGGAAGCTGTTCGTTGCGAATTGAATTATTTCATTCGTCACTGAAGTTCAACGTGGCAGGTCATGGCAGCCGCTACAAGAGATAGAACCCTGCCGGGAACTCACCAATGAAACTGCACCTCAACAGGTGCGGAGCAACGTCCAAAAGGAGGAAGTATGCTCAAAGCAATTTTGTCCTGCGGTACGCTCTTAGCGCTTACAAGCACTCTAGCCTGGGCCGACTCATTTACTTTTTCTACTGGAAGTCCGGATGGGAAGATCGCCACGCTCTCACGGCAAGCGAGTACTGGCAAGCTTGAGACTGAGACTGCGGACGACTTTGTAACGACTGCGCAGACAACCGTTATCACGAGTGCCACCTTTACGGGGCTGTTGGTGGGCGGAGCGACGCCTGCAAACATCAAGAACGTTGAGATCGAGCTCTATCATGTGTTTCCGCTTGACTCGGATCCGCCAGATGGCCGTGTGCTGACTCGGGTCAACTCGCCATCCGATAACGACTTCGCAGCCGCGGATGCCGCTCTTGGGCAACTCCATTTTACAACTGGCGTGATCAATCCAACTTTCACTGCAGGCAATTCGGTGGTGAACGGGATTAATGCTATTCCGAACCAGTTCACAGGTGGCGAGGGTCCAGTGACTGGAGAAGAAATAGAGTTCTTCATCACTTTCGACACACCTTTTGTTTTAGGCCCTGACCACGTTTTCTTCCGTCCAGAGGTAGACCTGAGCACAGGAAATTTCCTGTGGTTGTCGGCTCCGAGACCGATCGTCGCGCCAGGTACGCCTTTTCCTCCTGGAAGCACTGACCTACAAAGCTGGATTCGAAATGACGGACCGGGTGCGCTTGCTCCCGACTGGGAGCGGATTGGTACGGACGTGACTAATCAAGGGCCGTTCAATGCTTCATTCTCACTTTCGGGCGACGCTGTGCCTGAGCCATCCTCTTTTCTGCTGCTGCTGAGCGGGACTCCGCCGTTGGTGTTCTGGCTGCGAGATAAAGCGCATAGAAGATCTGGCATTGGAAGATCATAGGAATGTGGCGAACTGATGTGCTTGTGGTAACACCTTTCGCTAAGTTTCGAAGGAAATTCGGTTCGTGGGCTATGCTGGTCAGCTATGACAGCAAGTGAGTGGGATAGGCGGCAGTTCTTGCAAGGAATTGGTTCGGCCTTGGCGATTGGGCCAAGTGCTTTGGCGCAACAGGGTACCGGTTCGCCGGGAACAGGTACTACTTGCGTCACAACGACGAAGGACACTGCGTGGCAGGTGCAGCCGCTGGCTAAGCCGGGGTGGCGGTGGGATGCGCTGAATCTGAATGCCGATGTTTCGGCTACGGCGCAGACGATGGAGGGGTTTGGTGGGTGCTTCAATGAGCTCGGGTGGACGTCGCTCCAGAAGTTGAGTGAAGGGGATTGTGAGAGCGTGATGCGGGAGTTGTTCGATCCGAGTGCGGGTGCTCGGTTTACGCTTTGCCGCATGCCGATTGGGGCGAATGATTTTGCGCTGGGGCCTTACTCGTATGACGAGACGAAGGGTGACTTTGAACTAAAGCACTTCAGCATTGAGAATGATCGCGCGACGCTGATCCCGTTTATCCATGCGGCGCAGCGGTATCAACCGAAGCTGAGGCTGTGGGCTTCGCCGTGGTCACCACCTAGCTGGATGAAGCGGAATGGGTTTTATGCGGAGGCTCCGGGGCGTGCGGGGATGAAGGAGAATGGGATTCGTTCGGACCAGGTGGGGCATGAGGGCGAGGATATGTTCATCCTCGAGGAGCCGTATTTGAAGGCTTATGCGAAGTACTTTGGGCGGTTCATCGATGCGTATCGCTCGGAGGGGATTCGAGTGGGGATGGTGATGCCGCAGAATGAGTTCAACTCGGCGCAGAACTTTCCTAGTTGTACGTGGACTCCGGAGGGGCTCGCGAAGTTCGTCAGGCATCTGGGGCCGGAGATGTCGGCGAGGGATGTGGCGGTGTTTTTTGGGACGCTGGAGCGGGGCGATCCGAAGATGCTGCGGACGGTGATGAGTGATCCTGAGGCGGCGAAATATATCAGGGGAGTGGGGATGCAGTGGGCCGGGAAGAATGCGCTTCCTGCGGTGCATCGGGAGTTTCCGAAGTTGACGGTGTATCAGTCGGAGCAGGAATGCGGGGATGGGTCGAATAGCTGGAGTTATACGGGGTATTGCTGGCAGCTGATGAAGCACTACATGCGATCGGGGGCGAGTGCGTATATGTACTGGAACATCTCGCTCGAACAGGGAAAGAAGAGCACGTGGGGATGGGCTCAGAATGCGCTGGTGGGCGTAGATGATGCGACAAAGCATTTTCAGTACAACTCGGACTTCTACCTGATGAAGCATCTGAGCCACTTTGTGGATGTGGGAGCGAAGAGGCTGGAGACCAGTGGGACGTGCGACGACGCGCTTGGCTTTGTGAATCCCGATGGCACGCTGGTGTTTCTGCTGCGCAAT
>DATDHL010000154.1:0-3757 GCA_036521575.1 Edaphobacter sp.
GGTTCCTCGGCCCCCAGCTCACAAGCATAAGGAGACACGCATGGCGCGTCTGGCCAAGTTCGTGCTCAGCGACGGCAGCTCCATCGTCGCCGAAGTCGATGACGATTCCTTTGAGTCGCCTCGCGGCGTCATGCGCGGCGGTGGCGCCTCACCCGAGTTCATCGTCAAAGCCAACGAGACCTTCGACACCGCACTCGACCGCGTCCGTTACGCCGCCGAGACCATGCTCGACCGCCTCACCTCTCTCACACGGCCTCCCGACGAGGTAGCCGTCGAGTTCGGCGTCAAGCTCAACGCTGAGACCGGCGCCGTCATCGCCAAAGCCTCCACCGAGGCGAACTTCAAGATCAACCTCAAGTGGACCCGCGCCTCATCCAGCAACGCCCCGGCCCCCGCAGCAAAGGAGTAGTCATGCTCAGGCACTACGACGACTTCGAGTTGGTCATTCAATCCTCCGGCGAGACCTACATCGTCCAGCTCCTCAACTCTCCCGCCGGACAGGCCAGCGGCCAATTCATTCCGCCCTTCACCCAGGTCGAGCTCTCCAACTTCTACGGCCGCATCGGCCAGATGCGCCGCAGCACCCGCCGCGTCGACTCCCCCGATCTCGAAGCCGCCAAGAAATTCGGCAACCAGCTCTTCCACGCCGTCTTCACTGGAGAGCTCCTCGGCCAGCTTCGCACCAGCATGGATCGCTGCCACGAACACGGTCGCGGCCTCCGCATCCGCCTGCGCCTCAAAGGCGTTCCCGCTCTCGCCGAGCTGCCCTGGGAGTTCCTCTACGACCTCGAGCAGGACCACTTCCTCGCCACCTCCACGCTCACCCCGATGGTCCGTTATCTTGACCTTCCACAGAGCGTTCCCACTCTTCGCGTCAAGCCTCCGCTACGCGTCCTTGTCGTGCTCGCCGGCCCGCGCAACCTTCCTAACCTCGATGCGGAAGGCGAGTGGGAACGCCTCAAGACCTCGCTCGCACCCCTCGAGGCCAACGGCGCCATTCAGCTCGAGCGTCTCGCCACCGCCACCCTCGATTGCCTCCGTCGCCGCGCCCGTGGCGAGCCCTTCCACATCCTCCACTTCATCGGCCACGGCGGCTTCGACCAGGCCGCAGGCGACGGTGTCCTTCACTTCGAAGACACCAAGGGCATGTCCGACCCCGTTCCCGGCCAGCTCCTTGGCAACATCCTCCGCGACCACGACTGCCTCCGCCTTGCCGTCCTCAACGCTTGCGAGGGAGCACGCCAGTCCAACCAGGACCCCTTCTCCGGCGTCGCGCAAAGCCTGTGCCAGCAACGACTCCCCGCCGTCGTCGCCATGCAGTTCGAGATCAGTGACGACGCAGCCAAGACCTTTGCCGAAGAGTTCTACGGAGCCATAGCCGACGGCTACCCCGTGGACGCCGCCGTCTCCGAGTCCCGCAAGGCCCTCTTCAGCGGACGCTTCGGCCAGGAGTGGGCCACCCCCGTCCTCTACATGCGCTCCTCCAGCGGCGTCCTCTTCGAAGTCCAGCGCCGCGCCAAACCTGCCGTCGAACCGAAGCCAGTCTCACAGCCGGAACCCAAACCCCAGGCCGCAGCCGCGCAACCGATACAGCCGCAGCAGGCCCCACCCATACAACCTCGTCCTGCACCACCGCCCCCGCCGCCACCCGCTCCTCCTGCTCAATTCCGTCCCGGACCTACGCCATTGGAGCAAGAAGCCGAGCGTCGGCGCCGCGAAGCTGAACGCATCAAGCAGGAACGCGCTCTCTTCGACCTCGAACAATCCCGCATCAAGGCAGAGCGGCTGAAGGAAGAGCAGCGCCTCAAAGAAGAACGCCTCCGCCGCGAGCAGATCGAAGCCCAGCAACGCGCCGAACAGGAACGTGTCCGAATCGAAAAAGCCCGCCGCCACGCAGAAGAGCAGCACCTCAAAGACGAACGCCTTCGATTCGAGCAGCAACAGACAAAGCAGAAAGCTGAGGAACTGCGGCTCCGCGAAGAACGCACCCGATTCGAAGAGCAACAGGCCAGGGCCGAAGAACAGCGCCGCCACGACGAAAGCCTTCGCCACGAACGCGAAGCAGCAACCCCCTCCGCAAGGGTTCAACCGCCCGCCCCACCTCCTTTACACGCGGCCCCACCCGTCGTTACCGCAAAGAAATCCCACCGCGTCCGCAACATCATTCTGGGCATAGTCGGCGCCTTCGTGCTGATTTTCATCATCATGATGATCATCGCCGCCATTAGCGAAGGAGGCGAAAAGAAATCCACCAATTACACCGAGACCCCCGAGCGCCATCTCCTCACCGGCGATCAGGCTATGGCCGGCGAAAACTACGACAACGCCATCACCGAATACAACGCAGCCATCGCGCAAAACGCCGACTATGCCGACGCGCACTCCCACCTCTGCAACGCCATCGCCGTCAAGGGAGAACACGCACCCGGACAGAAAGGCGATTACGACACCGCAGTCTCCGAGTGCGAAAAAGCGATCCAGCTCGCCCCCAATAACGCCGAGGCTCACAGCAATCTCTGCAACGCCATCAACGATAACGAAGCCGTCGCCATGGCACTCAAAGGTGACTTCAACCGCGCCATCGCCGAGTGCCGCACGGCCATCAAGCTCAACCCCACCTATGCCGAGGCCTACAACAATCTCTGCAACGCCATCGGCACCCGCGCCGAGCAGCCCATCGCCCAACCGAACGACCACAACGAAGCCGTCGCCGCCTGTCGTAAAGCCATCGCCCTCAAGCCCACCTACGCCGCACCGCATAAGAACCTCGGCGACCTCTATCGCGACTCCGCCGACAGCGCTATCGAAAAGCGAGACATCCTAACCGCCACCAGCTTCTACCGTCAGGCCGCCACTGAGTATCGCAACGCAGTCGCTATCAAGCCCCAATACAGCGAGGCCCAGGCCCAACTCGGCGCCGCCCTCTACAAGAGCAACGACTCGGACGCCGCTATCGTCGAACTCAACAAGGCCTCCGAGATCAATCCCAACGACTTCGTGTCCTTCTACTGGCTTGGCAACGTCTACCTCTACGCGAAGAAGGACAACGACCTGGCCGCCCAGAACTTCACCAAAGCCATCGCTCTCAAGCCCGATCTCACCTTTGCTGAGTACGGGCTCTCCGTCGCCCTTCGCGCCCAGGGCAACTCCACCGAAGCCAACCAGCACCTCACCCGCGCCTACGCCCTTAACCAGAACGACAAGGACATCGACGCCGACTACAAGAGATACATTACCGGCCAGCCCACATCCAGCTACAGGGACCTCTCAGGCAGCTACTCAGGAACGATCCGGAATACCACCTACCAAAAAGATGCCAGGCTGTTGTTATTTCTTGAGCAAAACGCTGAAGACATTCGTGGTTGCCTGGTTGTGTACCCGCCCCTGGGCGGCAGCGGCCCCGTTACAGGCAGCCTTAACAATTCCGGCGTCCATCTGCAGATGCTGACGCCTCAGTTGAGAATCGCGTATATCGGACAAGCTGGAGAAGACAATATCGCAGGAAGCTATACGGTCTTCTGGCAGCAAGGCAACGAGCTGGGCGTCTTCGCGATCAGGAAGACAAATGAAAGCGAACTTCCCATCCGCTCTGTTACAAGAAACTGCCCGTCCGACGCAGACATCGCGCGCGCGACGAGCTAGAAAACATAACGCCGCAGAGCGCGATCCGATCTTTTCCCTCGCATAGACGCAGACCCATCACTGCGTACTTCCCGTCAAAAAGACCTGCTCCGGCTTGGCAGCGATCACGCGATAC
>DATDHL010000155.1:0-5792 GCA_036521575.1 Edaphobacter sp.
CTCGGTTGACTCCGAGCGCATCATCATTCGTGTTGAAGGCGAGCACCACCCCACGCAGCTTTCGCGTGAGGTTGGTTCGGACATCTATCAGCTGACGAAGTTCAAGCGCTCGAACCAGAACACCTGCATCAACCAGAAGCCAATCGTTCGCCAAGGCGACCGTGTGGTGAAGGGGCAGGTTATTGCTGACGGTCCTTGCACGGAGCAGGGCGAACTCGGTCTTGGCCGTAACGTGCTGGTGGCCTTCATGCCATGGCGCGGTTACAACTTCGAGGACGCGATCCTGATCTCGGAGAAGCTGGTCCGCGAGGACTACTACACCTCGATTCACATCGAGGAATTCGAGATCGAGGCCCGCGACACGAAGCTGGGACCGGAAGAGATCACGCGCGATATTCCGAACGTCAGCGAGCACGCACTGCGCGATCTCGACGAGTCGGGCATCATCCGCATCGGCGCGAAGATCGGGCACAACGACATCCTCGTCGGCAAGGTAACGCCGAAGGGCGAGACTCAGTTGACGCCGGAAGAGAAGCTGCTCCGCGCCATCTTCGGCGAAAAGGCCGGCGATGTACGTGACGCTTCGCTGACGTGCCCCCCGGGTATCGAGGGTACGGTGGTCGACGTTCGCATCTTCTCTCGCAAGGGTCAGGAGAAGGACGAACGTGCCAAGCAGATCGAGCAGGAGCAGGTTGAGAAGCTCGAGCGCAACCTTGCCGATGAGATTCGTATTCTCACGGACGAGCGTTTGAAGCGCCTCGAGGCAATTCTCGGCAGCAAGGAAGTTCTTGCCGACCTGCACGACGAGCGCACGAACAAGAAGCTGCTCAACAAGGGTGACATTCTTGACCGCGACACCATCGAGCTGATCAGCACGCGCAACCTGAAGCGTATTCGCTACGCCGATAAGGATCCCCGCGTCAACGAGCAGATCGACGAGATCGAGGAGATGACCTCGCGCCAGATCGACGTTCTGCGCAAGATCACCAACGAGAAGATCAGCAAGATGCAGAAGGGCGACGAACTCGCACCGGGCGTCATCAAGATGGTGAAGGTCTATATCGCCATGAAGCGCAAGCTTTCGGTCGGTGACAAGATGGCCGGCCGCCACGGTAACAAGGGCGTCATCGCGCGCATTCTGCCTGAGGAAGATATGCCGTACCTTCCGGATGGAACGCCTGTCGAGATCGTTCTCAACCCGCTCGGCGTGCCCTCTCGTATGAACGTCGGTCAGATTCTTGAGACGCACCTTGGCTGGGCTGCGCACGAACTTGGCAAGCAGGTCGCCGAGATCGCCGCTACGCACCAGTCGGCTGCGGAGGTTCGCGAGCTCTTCAAGGCGCGTTTTGCCAACACGGCTGCCCTCAATCAGCTTCTGGCCCTCGACGACGAGCAGACGATGCGTGTCGCGGCAGGTATGAAGCGCGGCATCTGGTTCGGCACGGCAGTCTTCGACGGCGCACGCGAGACCGAGATCAAGGCGCTTCTGAAGGCCGCTGGTCTGCCCAGCTCCGGCAAGTCGCTGTTGCACGATGGCATGACGGGCGAAGAGTTCGAACAGCCCGCCACAGTTGGCTACATCTACATGCTCAAGCTGTCGCACCTTGTCGACGATAAGATTCACGCTCGTTCGATCGGACCGTACTCGTTGATCACCCAGCAGCCGCTTGGTGGTAAGGCGCAGTTCGGCGGACAGCGCTTCGGTGAGATGGAAGTCTGGGCCCTTGAAGCATACGGCGCAGCTTACATCCTGCAGGAGCTGCTCACCGCGAAGTCCGACGACGTCTTCGGCCGTACGAAGATCTACGAGGCGATCGTCAAGGGCGAAGCTGCTATCGAGCCCGGTGTGCCTGAGTCGTTCAACGTGCTCATTCGTGAGCTCCAGTCGCTCTGCCTTGATGTTGAACTCATCAAGCAGGCCGATCAGAAGAAGGTTCCGCTGCCTGCAATTGCAGCAGCCGACTAACAGCTTTTTGAGGCGGCACGGTTTTCGCCGCGCCGCCTCAAAATCAAATCAGTTTCGGGGTTAAGCCCCTTGCAACACCACAATCGAAAGTAAGCAGCAGATTCAGAACCACGGCAACGCGATACGCCGAAAGTTATCGCAACAGATTTCGTAACCGCAGCACAACGCTGCACCCTGCTAGCGCAGGCACAAGGGAGACGCAAAATATGTTCCGCTCCAGCCCCTTCGAACTAACCGGTCCAATCGCCGACTTCGACGCGATCAAGATCCAGCTTGCCAGCCCGGAGAAGATCCGCAGCTGGTCGCATGGCGAAGTCACCAAGCCCGAGACCATCAACTACCGTACCTTCAAGCCCGAACGCGACGGCCTCTTCTGCGCCCGCATCTTCGGACCTATCACCGACTGGGAGTGCCTCTGCGGCAAGTACAAGCGCATGAAGCATCGCGGCGTCATCTGCGATAAGTGCGGCGTCGAGGTCACGCTCTCGAAGGTTCGCCGCGAGCGCCTCGGTCATATCGAGCTTGCCAGCCCCTGCTCGCACGTCTGGTTCTTCAAGGGCCTGCCGTCGCGCATCGGTCACCTGCTCGACATCAGCCTGCGCGAGCTCGAGGCCGTTCTCTACTTCGAGTCTTACGTTGTCGTCGATCCAGGCGACGCGCCGGTCAAGGAGCGCGAGGTCATCAAGGACGAGACCAAGTTCCGCGAGCTCGACCAGCAGTATCGCCCCTCCGGCTTCAAGGCCATGATGGGCGCCGAGGCAATCAAGGAACTCCTCAAGCGTGTTGAAGTCACCGAGCTCGCAATCGAGCTGCGCGAGCGCATGAAGTCTGAGGCTTCGCTGCAGAAGAAGCTGAAGTACTCCAAGCGCCTGAAGATCGTTGAGGCCTTCCGTAAGTCCGATAACCTGCCGCAGTGGATGATCCTCGACGTGATCCCCGTGATCCCGCCTGAGCTTCGCCCCCTTGTGCCGCTGGATGGCGGACGCTTCGCCACGTCGGACCTTAACGACCTGTATCGCCGCGTGATCAACCGCAACAACCGTTTGAAGAAACTGATGGACCTGCATGCTCCTGAGGTCATCGTCAGGAACGAAAAGCGCATGTTGCAGGAGGCCGTCGACGCTCTGTTCGACAATGGCCGCCGTGGCCGTGTGCTGCGTGGCGCGAACAATCGTCCGCTCAAGTCGCTCTCCGACACTCTCAAGGGTAAGCAGGGCCGCTTCCGTCAGAACCTGCTCGGCAAGCGCGTTGACTACTCTGGCCGTTCGGTCATCGTAGTTGGACCTGAGCTCGCGCTGCACCAGTGCGGTCTGCCCAAGAAGATGGCGCTCGAACTCTTCAAGCCCTTCATCTATCACCGTCTCGAGCAGACTGGTCACTGCACAACCATCAAGCAGGCCAAAGAGATGGTTGAACTGCAGGACCCCATTGTCTGGGACATCCTCGAAGAGGTCATCAAGGACCACCCGGTTCTGCTGAACCGCGCCCCGACACTACACCGTCTCGGCATTCAGGCTTTCGAGCCCGTGCTTGTTGAAGGTAAGGCGATCAAGATTCATCCGCTCGTCTGCACCGCCTTCAACGCGGACTTCGACGGCGACCAGATGGCTGTTCACATTCCGCTGTCGCCTGAGGCACAGATCGAAGCCAGCGTGCTCATGCTTGCTTCGCACAACATCCTCTCGCCCGCCAGCGGCCAGCCAATCACGGTGCCCACACAGGACCTCGTCCTTGGCATCTACTACCTCACCAAGGCGAAGGTTAACGCCAAGGGAGAGGGCCGCGTCTTCGCCAACATCGAGGAGGTCTTCATGGCCCTCGAAGCGAAGCAGGTCGAAACCCTCACGCCGATTCGTCTGCGCTACACCGGCCCTGTCCTCGACATGACCACCGCGTACGACGATCAGGACCTCACCCACACCGAGCCGGTCGAGTTCAACAGGCAGTACATCAACACGACCGTGGGCCGCGCCATCCTCAACGATGCGCTCCCCGAGGGCATGCCCTACGTCAACGGCCTGCTCAAGAAGAAGGGAATGGGGCAGCTCATCAACTACTGCTACCTGAACCTCGGCCTGGAAGTCACCGTCAAGACGCTCGACAAGATCAAGGACCTTGGCTTCCGCTACGCCACTCAGTCCGGTCTCTCCGTCGGTCTTGATGACATGGTCATCCCCGAGTCCAAGTACTCAGTGGTAAGCGACGCTGAGAAGCAGGTTCTCGTCATGCAGCAGCAGTATCTCGACGGTGCGATCACCAACGGTGAGCGCTCGAACAAGGTAATCCAGATGTGGTCTGGAGTTACCGAGCGCGTCGCCGATGAGATGTTCAACAACATGAAGCGTGCCGACAAGGAAGGAGCCATGAACCCGATCTACATCATGGCCGACTCCGGCGCCCGCGGATCCAAACAGCAGATCCGTCAGCTCTCCGGTATGCGTGGTTTGATGGCCAAGCCCTCGGGCGAAATCATCGAGACCCCCATCACGGCGAACTTCCGCGAAGGCCTCACCGTGCTGCAGTACTTCATCTCGACGCACGGCGCACGTAAGGGCCTGGCCGATACCGCACTCAAGACTGCGGACTCGGGCTACCTTACCCGCCGTCTCGTCGATGTGGCGCAGGATGTCATCATCTCGCACCAGGACTGCGGCACCGTCGAAGGTATCTACGTCACCCCGATCATCGAAGCCGGTGAGATCATCGAGCCCCTGCGCGACCGCATCATTGGCCGCGTGTCGCTCGAGAAGCTCAAGGACTACGAGGGCAAGACGATCGTCGAAGTGAATCAGGAGATCGACGAGGATCTGGCCAGCGCAATCCAGGCTGCCGGTATCGAGAAGGTGAAGATCCGCTCGGTGCTGACCTGCGAGTCCAAGCGCGGCGTCTGCATTCTCTGCTACGGCCGTAACCTTGGTTCGGGCAAGATGGTTGAGATGGGCGAAGCGGTTGGCGTCATCGCGGCGCAGTCCATCGGCGAGCCCGGCACCCAGCTCACCATGCGTACCTTCCATATCGGCGGAACGGCATCGCGCGTTTCGGACGCCTCGCACATTGAGGCCAAGAACGCCGGCGCCGTGCGCTTCATCAATCTCGTCACGGTCCGCTCCAAGACCGGCGACCTGGTTGCTATGAATCGCAACGGGTCTATAGCGATTGTGGATGAGAAGGGCCGCGAGAAAGAGCGTTACGCTATCGTCTATGGCGCCAAGCTCAAGGTCGAGGAGGGCGCAACCGTCGCTCTCGGAGACAAGCTCGGCGAGTGGGACCCGTACACCTTCTCGCTGCTCACCGAGATCGCCGGAACCGTCCAGTTCAAGGACCTTCAGGAAGGCGTCACCCTCAACGAAGAGATCGACGAAGTCACTGGGCTCTCCCGCCTCGTGGTCGCCGACTCCTCCGATGAGAAGCGCCAGCCAACGATCATCATTAAGTCGGCGCATGGCAACAAGCGCTACCTGATGCCCAGCCGTGCTCACCTTATGGTGGCCGATGGCGACGAGCTGTTCCCCGGCGACATCCTTGCCAAGATCCCGCGCGAAACCACGCGTACCAAGGACATCACCGGTGGTCTCCCGCGCGTCGTCGAGTTGTTCGAGGCCCGCAAGCCTCGCGATCCGGCAATCATCAGCAAGATCGATGGTGTCGTTCGCTTCGGCGAAGTCTCCAAGGGGCAGCGCAAGGTCTACGTCACGGCTGACAACGGTCAGGAAGAGGAGTACAGCGTTCCTCGCGGTGTGTACGTCAACGTGCAAGAGGGCGAACGCCTCCGTGCCGGTGACGCGCTCATCGACGGTCCTCGTAACCCGCACGACATTCTGGAAGT
>DATDHL010000156.1:0-12570 GCA_036521575.1 Edaphobacter sp.
AGGGTTCCGCGGGGGTTGCCGTTGCCGGTGACGGAGCCGGTGCCTGCTCCGGTGTTAATGCTGGCTTTTTCCATGGCGCGCTTGATTTCGCGGGGGCTGTTGGTGTAGTCGGCGAGGAGGTCTACGTTGATATCAAAGGACATAAGGAAGGCTTCGTCCTTCGGGGTGAGGACGTCTTTGAGGAATTCGGCCCCGGCTTCCTGCTCTAATGGGAGGACATTCTGCTGGCTTCCGCTGGTGTCGAGGAGGAGACCGATGGTGAGCGGGAGGTTCTTTTCCTGGGTGAAATTCTTGGTCTTTTGGAGGGACTTGTCCTCGTAGATGCTGCACTCATCCTTTTTGAGGTTGGTGATGTAGCCGGATTTGTCGCGGACGGAGAAGTAGACGTTGACGAGGTTGACGTTGACCTTGAGGGTCTCTGTCTCGAGGCCGGCGATGGGCTGGGGGGCAGCGTCGCTGGCGGGGGGTGGGCCGCCGGGAGTAGGGGCCTCTTGCGCATGAAGGACGGGGATGAGGGAGAGGCAGAGGGTCGCAGCGGCAAGCACGGAGAGGCGCATATGTCCCATTAGACGACGGATGGGGGCTCTGAGTCAGCGGAAAACGTCCGGGGAGGAAGAAAGCAGATGTTGATCGGTGTGAGCACAACGTTGGGGGTGGGGTCTACGTCCAAAGAGATATGTGCTGATGTAGGATAGCGGGCGCAGGGGTCACACTGGTAATCTGGTACTTGGCCTAGCCGGTCTCGGAACCGGCCGGCTGGAAGAGTATGGGGGTTGTTGCGTGGTAAGGACTGGTTTATTGGCGGGTGCTTTGGCGTGCATGGTGTTTGTGCAGCCTGCTCAGCAGACGGCAGCACAGGATGTTTCGCAGCAGGCGATCCCTGATGCTCCTAAGCCGCAGGGTTTACCGGTCTCGGGAACGCGGCCTGGTATGGGCACGACTCGTTCGTCGAACGGGGATGAGACGCCGGATGCGGGGCAGCCGAACGCGCCGGGGGCCAGTCTGCCGCAATCCAAGCCTGCTACGCCCTCACCGGATGAGGGGCCCGCACCGATGACGGGTGGGGCGGATCAGTTTACGCTGCGAGTACAGACGAACTTTGTGGAAGTACCGTTCACGGTGAAGGACAAGAGCGGCAAGCTGGTGCCGGGGCTGACGTGGCGGGATGTTCGGATTTACGAGAACGGACTGCGGCAGCAGATGGCGAACTTCTCGGTTGACCCGTGGCCGATGTCGGTGGCGATTGTGATTGATCAGAGCCTGACGTACGACAACATGGCCAAGGTGAATGCGGCTCTGTCTGCGCTGTCGGATGCGTTTTCGCCTTATGACGAGGTTGCGGTCTTTACCTATAACAATGGGCCGCAGATGCGAACGGATTTTACGGCGGGACAGAGTCCGAGGCTGAACTTTGTGCTGGATCAGTCGAAGACTACGGGACGTGAACCATTAGGGATGATGGGAGGGCCCCTGTCGCAAACGATCGTGCGCAATGATCAGCCGTTTGATCCGAATACGCAGCAGAACCGTAATCACACGAGTATGCAGGTCAACCCGCCCAAGGAGATTCACACGCTGAACGACGCGATTCTGGCGGCGGCGGTTGCCACATCGAAGGCAGGTAAGGGCCGGCGGCGAGTGGTCTATGTGATCAGCGATGGCAAGGAGTACGGCAGCCAGGCGAAGTACAAGGACGTGGTGAAGTATCTGCAGACGAATAAGGTTGCGGTGTATGGGACGCTGGTAGGCGACTCTTCCCTGCCGGTGATTGGCTATCTCGACAAGATCCACCTGCCGCTGATGATGAAGGATAACCTGCTTCCGGCGTATGCAGCCGATACTGGCGGGTACTTTGACGCTGAGTTCCGTCAGAAGGGCATCGAACAGAGCTTTGCGCGAATTACAGAAGAGGCTCGGAACCAGTACACGATTGGGTATTACACGCATCAGCCGTTCATCGATGGGAAGTATCGTCCGATTGAGGTGAAGGTGCTGAAGCCGAATCTACAGGTAATCGCGAAGAGGGGCTACTTCCCATCGGCAAGCGATTCCGGACCGACGAATATGGTTACGCCAAAGTAGTTGAAGGTTCGTTCGAAGTAATAAGGACAGCGCAAGACGGCTATAGCTGTTTTGCGCTGGTTCTTTTGGTGTTGTCGAATCGGTCCTGCTTTCCCTGATTTGGAGATCTGAATGGATATGCTGCTGCATGGGAATGCCCTGCTGGCGCTGGCGGCGGCTGTGCTTTGGGGTGGCGGGGACTTCTCGGGCGGGATGGGGGCCAAGACCGCCGGGGGAACGATGGGGGCGGCTCTGCGGGTGGTTTTGCTGAGTCATGCTTGCAGCTTTACGGTGCTGCTGGCTATTGAGTTGCTGCGGGGAGATCCGTTTCCGCATGGGGCGGCGTTGTGGTGGGGATTGACGGCTGGGGTGATGGGTGGGCTTTCCTTGACTGCCTTTTATGTTGCGCTGTCGCGGGGGGCTATGGGGGCTTCGGCGGCGGTGAGCGGGTTGCTGGCGGCTGCGATTCCGGCGGGGGTTTCGATTGCGGGGGAGGGGTCGCCGGGGGTGCTGCGGATGGTGGGGTTCGTGGTGGCGGGGCTGGCGATCTGGATGATTGCGGCAGGGGAGAATCCCGAGGCTGTGCCGGCTTCGGTGGGTACGGTTTGGCTGGCGGTGTTGGCCGGGGCTGGGTTTGGGGTTTACTTTGTCGCGCTGAAGTTTGCCGGGTCGGCAGGGGTGATCTGGCCGATGGCTACGGCGAGGATGGGGAGTTTGACTGTCTGCTCATTGATGTTGCTTGCGACGATGCTGTTTGGGTCGGAGGAGGCGAAGCGGGGGCGGCTGACGCGGGTGGCGGTGCTGTGGGCGATGGGGACTGCGCTGCTGGATACTTCGGGGAATTTGCTGTTTATTGCGGCTACTCGGGCGGGGCGGCTGGATGTGGCGGCGGTTCTGGCTTCGCTTTATCCGGCTTCGACGATTTTGCTGGCGGCGTGGACGCTGCATGAACGGCCTACTCGGCGGCAGGGGGTGGGGATGGTCGTGGCGGCGGTGGCTGTGGTGATGATTACGCTTTAGTGGGCTGTTGAAAACGACAAGGGCGTCGGGAGGTTCTTTTCTGTGTGTATCCCCAACCTTCGCGCGATCAGGCGCGCTCAGGATGGGGCACCCGCGCTTTCGGAGGGGAAGCACCTTCGGGATGACAACACAAGAAAAGCAACAACATTAGAGCTTGATTTTGGTGGGGTCCATGGTGGGTGGGGGGTATTCGAGCTTTAGGCTCTTCATGGCGTCTACGAGGATTTGGGAGATGGCTACGTTGCGGTACCACTTGTGGTCGGAGGGGATGATGAACCAGGGGGCGTGCTTTTTGCTGGTGGCGGGGATGAGGTCGTTGTAGGCCTCTTCGTATTGGGGCCAGAATTCGCGCTCTTTGAGGTCGGATTCGGCCAGCTTCCAGTGCTTGTCGGGGTCGTCGATGCGGGACTTGAGGCGGGCGGTCTGCTCTTCGCGCGAGATGTGGAGGAAGAACTTGAGGGTGATGACGTCGTTGTCGAAGAGCATCGCTTCGAATTCGTTGATGTCTTCGAGGCGGCGGCGGATGGTTTTGGATGAGATGAGCTTGTGGACGCGGGGGACGAGGACGTCCTCGTAGTGGGAGCGGTTGAAGATCTGGATCATGCCGCGGGCAGGGATCTGGGCGTGGATGCGCCAGAGGAAGTCGTGGCGGGCTTCGAGGGGAGTGGGGACTTTGAAGGCGGCTACGTCGCAACCCTGCGGGTTGATGCCGGAAAAGATGTGGCTGATGGTTCCGTCTTTGCCGGCGGTGTCCATACCCTGGAGGACGATGAGCAGGGCTTTCTTCTGACTGGCGTAGAAGAGTTCCTGAAGGTTAGCGAGCTGCTCGCGGTGTTTGACGAGGACGGCTTCGGCTGCGCCGTGGCTGTCGAAGCCGCCGGTCTCAGTGGTGGAGAGGCGCGACAGTTTGACTGCCGCGTGTGGCTTGATCAGGTACGGCGACTTCAATTTCATGCGGTAGGCCTGGTCTCGATGGAACCGGACGACACAAGAAGAGAGCGCTGCGCTGAGTAGTCAACGATCCGCTTAGGGATGAGCGGATTACTTGACTGATTCTTCAGGCTTTGGGGTGACGGCGTGCGTGTCGGTAGGCTTGTTGACCTCGTCAGTAACGCCCTTCATGCCGTCCTTAAAGCCGCGGAGTCCTTCGCCGAGGCCCTTGCCGAGTTCGGGCAGCTTTTTGCCTCCAAACAGAACCAGGACAACGACAGCGAGAACGATGAGATGTGTTGGTGTAAAAAGTTCGCCCATTGGTAGATCTCCCTGCAGCCGGACTTTTACGTAGCCGACCGGCACCACTTATTGTCGCACAGCTGCGATCTGATGAGAGATACGTTGCTAAGGACGGGTCAGATGGGCTCCGGACGTTATATCTTGGATAAGTGACGGAAACGCAGGAGAAGATGTTGGAAAAGAAGATGCCGGGAATGATGTTGCAGCAGAAGACGACTGGGGCGCGGAAAAACAGGATTCGCGCAGTGACTGGGATGCTGGCGGCGGCGCTGCTGCTGGCGGGCGCGGGACAGGCGATGGCGCAGGCAACTCCAACGGGCAGGAGCAAGATTGGCCCGGCGGCTCCGGTGACCTACGACAACAAGTACGAGATTTATGGCGGCGCCAACTTCATGAACTTTATGGCTGGGCAAGACCTTCCGAAACGCATGAACATGGGCGGCGGCGAGGTGCTGGGAACGTACTGGATCACGCCGAAGCTGGGACCGGGTGTGCAGTGGCGCGGTGAGTGGGGTAACACGCCTGTACGAGCAAATCCCTTTGTTACGAATCGCCCGCTGGTGTCGATGCAGATGGTGCTGTTCGGAGCCCAGTACCGCGGGCCGAAGAATCGCTATGCGGCGATCAACTATCACGCTTATGCCGGGCCTGCGTTTGGAAATTTCACGCACAGCACGGGGCATGTTCCACCGACGGCTCTGCCGTTGCTTGGCCTGTATACGAATCGGACGGCAGCAGTTGTAGCCCTTGGGGGAAGCGTCGATTTCAACGTGAAAAAGAATTGGGCAGTGCGGTTTTCGCCGGATTTGATTCTGGAAACCTTTGGAAACGAGACTCGGGAGTTTTTTGCGATCTCGGGTGGAGTGGTTTACCGGTTCGGGAAGCGGTAAGACGCACGACCGCGGATTTGCACGGATAAACACGGATCAAAGACCGTTGGTTTTCGGCTTTGCTCCGTGTTTTTGTTTTTGTACTACCAGGTGGTTCCCTGCTGGAGGAAGTCGGGTGAGACCGGGTTCTCGTAGACGGAGTAGTCGCGGGTGACGACGGTGAGGCCGCTGGCGGAGACGAAGTAGTTCTTCTTGTCTTCGTTGGCGTCGTAGCCGATGACTGTGCCGTCGGGGATGTGGACGTCGCGGTCGATGATGGCGTGGCGGATGCGACAGTGGCGGCCGATGTTGACGTGGGAGAAGACGATGCTGGAGTCGACGTCGGCGTAGGAGTTGACGCGGACGTCCTGCGAGACGACGGAGTTGCGGATGACGGCTCCGGAGACGATGGAGCCGGCGCAGACGATGGAGTTGATGGCCATGCCGGTGCGACCAGGCTCGCCGAAGACGAACTTGGCGGGCGGGTACTGATAGGGGCGGGTGCGCATGGGCCAGGACTTGTCGTAGAGGTTGAAGGTGGGGGAGACACTGGCAACGTCCATGTTGGCCTCGTAGTAGGCCTCGAGTGTACCGACGTCGCGCCAGTAGAGGGCTTTTTGGCGGTTTTCATCGACGAAGTTATAGGCGTGCATCTTGAAGCGGCCGAGGATCTTGGGCAGGATGTCGTGGCCGAAATCGTGCTTGGAGTTGGGATCTTCGGCGTCCTTGAGGAGTTCGGGCAGGAGGACGTCGGTGTTGAAGAGGTAGATGCCCATGGAGACATCGACCATGTCCGGATTGAAGGGGGAACGGAGGCGGGTTTCCTTGGGCTTCTCTTCAAAGCCGGTGACCTCGCCGTTGCGGGCTACCTCGACGACACCGAAGGCGGAGACCTCGCTGGGGCTGATGGGGAGGGTGGCGAGGGTGACGTCGGCACCGGAGTCCTGATGCTGTTTGAGCATGAGGCCGTAGTTCATCTTGTAGATGTGGTCGCCGGAGAGGATGAGGACGTACTGGGGCTCCTCGGAGCCGATGGAGTAGATGTTCTGGTAGACGGCGTCGGCGGTGCCCTGGTACCAGCTCTTGGAGACGCGCTGCATGGGGGGGAGGATCTCGATGAACTCACCGAGCTCGTTGGCGACGACTGGGCCCCAGCCTTCGCGAATGTGGCGGTTGAGTGATAAGGCTTTGTATTGCGTAAGGATGTAGACGTGACGGAGGTCGGAATTAATGCAATTGGAGAGAGTGATGTCGATGATGCGGTACTGACCGGCGAAAGGAACGGCGGGCTTGGCGCGGTCTCGGGTTAGGGGGAATAGTCTTTCTCCAGCTCCACCGGCGAGCAAAACACCGAGCGTATCTCTCATAACCCGACCACCTCGAACCTTTAACTTAGAGTCACTTTTCTCGGATGCACGAAGGAAAAGACGTGTCTTACGAGAAACGCGAGTCTATCACGATGAGATTGATTTTGTGATCTTTGCGAACCGGAGGCGTAGAGAGAACGAAGCCCAGCGGTGCATGCCGGGCCTCGGCTGATAGCGGGCAGGCCTATTCTTCAGATTCAGCAGTTTCGGAGGCTTCTTCGGTGAGGCTGATGCGCAAGGATTTCAGGAAGGTCAGGTCGCTCTGGGTGAATGGGCCCTCTTTGGTTTCATCCGAGGATTCGACGGACTCGCCAGCCTCCGGTTCGACCTCGTTCAGGCCAATGGTGGCCTCGAGCATAAGGAGGACATCAAAGCCTTGTTCGCGAATGTTTTTGACGACGCCGGCGATGTCCTCTGACTCTGAGACGGACTCGTGGATCGCTTCGCCAAGTTTCTGGATAAGGTTTTTGACGTTCTGGTTCAATGCCACCTCCGGGCTTCCCTATGTATGCATCCACCGCGCATCGGGTATTCCCGACCTACAAGACCGACGGGAACGGCATTGCGGGTACTGCTGGTTACTGGATACAGGATACGCCCGGCTTCTACCGGCTGCAATGACAATGAATTGTTGAAAATGTACCCAGCTAGACGACCGGGTGGTAGCCGGTCCGGATTAGTTTGAGGCGATCGGCCAGCTCGTTGACAGAACGTGTGCGGGCAGGACTCCAGACCACGAGGCCTACTGCGGAGGCGCAGAAATCACAGACAACCAAGGCAAGATTCTTCATAGCGTTCGCCTCCTGCTGGGGCCCGTTTACTGCTGACAGAAAGTTGGATGCACGGAGTAACGATAGAGTTGATCGCGGAGAACACTATCGCGGAAGCCCGGGGAGCGGCTACACTTTCGGTATGGACTCGGTTCGCTTCGGTCGTGCGCTTGGTATTGGAGCTCGTGCAGCTGCGAAGACGCTTGTAACTGCTGTAGATGCGGCGACTTCGCCCAATCCTTCCGCCCCGGCGGCCCAGAGTGGGGGTGGGACGGTCCAGGAGAGGGCTGCGGAGCCCAGACCGGCTGCAATGGGGGGACGGCTGGTGGATCAGGCGGTCAAGACGACGGCGCAGGTGCTGCAGAGCAAAGAGGGTTTGGCTCGCGGGGGCAGGCAGTTTAGCCAGACGGTGTGGGGAAATTTTACGAGGTTGTCAGGAGTTCTCTGGCTGGAGTTTACGGGCGTGTTCTTTGGGATATTTGCTCTGTTTGCGGCGACGGGGGCATGGAAGCTGCGGGGGAGTCTGCATGAGACGGCGGCGAACCATGACGGTCATGTTCATCTGCTTGTGTTGATCGGGGTAGCACTGGGGTTCGGGTACTTCTTTGTCAGCAGCTTTTTGCGAGCGAGTCGTAAAGGTCGCAGACGCTAAAATTTGACGCTAACGGTACACTACAGCGTCATGCCAGAGAGACCGAAAACCAGTTCTGGAATTCCTGTTGAGCTCGTCTATAACGCTGAGAACCTTGATGGGTTCGACGCCACTGCACAGGTGGGTGAGCCAGGGGCTTATCCGTTTACGCGCGGGATTCAGCCGACGATGTATCGCGGACGGCTCTGGACGATGCGTCAGTATGCAGGCATGGGTGATGCCGAGGAGTCGAACCGGCGGTATAAATTTCTGCTGGAGCACGGGACGAAGGGGCTGAGCGTGGCGTTCGATCTGCCTACGCAGATTGGGTATGACTCGGACTCGGCGCTGGCGCTGGGTGAGGTGGGGAAGGTCGGGGTTGCGATTGATTCGATCGAGGACATGGAGAGGCTGTTCGATGGGATTCGGCTGGATGGGATCTCGACTTCGATGACGATCAATGCGACGGCTTCGATTCTGCTGGCTCTGTATGTTGCGGTGGCACGACGGCAGGGCGCGGATGTGAAGCGGCTGAATGGGACGATTCAGAACGATATTTTGAAGGAGTACATTGCGCGGGGGACGTATATCTATCCGGTGCGGCATGCTATGCGACTGGTGACGGATATCTTTGCGTGGGCCGCGGACGAGGTGCCGGAGTGGAATACGATCTCGATCTCGGGCTACCACATGCGCGAGGCGGGGTGCACGGCGGTACAGGAGGTGGCGTTTACGCTGGCCAATGGCATGACGTATGTGCAGGCGGCGATTGATGCTGGTTTGGATGTGGATGCGTTTGCTCCGCGGTTGAGCTTCTTTTTTAACGCGCATAACAACCTGCTGGAAGAGGTGGCGAAGTTTCGGGCGGCGCGTCGGATGTGGGCTCGGATTATGCGGGAGCACTTCAAGGCGAAGAAGGAACGGAGCTGGATGCTGCGGTTTCATACGCAGACGGCGGGATCGACGCTGACGGCGCAGCAGCCGGAGAACAATATTGTGCGGACGACATTGCAGGCGCTGGCGGCGGTGCTGGGGGGGACGCAGTCGCTGCATACGAATGGGTTCGATGAGGCGTTGGCGTTGCCGACGGAGCAAGCGGCTCGGATTGCTCTGCGGACGCAACAGATTCTGGTGCATGAGAGTGGTGTGGCGCAGACGGTGGATCCGCTGGCGGGATCGTACTATGTGGAGTCGCTGACGAATGAGATCGAGCGACGGGCGGATGAGTACATGGCTACGATTGCCGGGTTTGATCGCGATGGTCAGTATGGGATGCTTCGGGCGATCGAGCAGGGGTATGTGCAGCGGGAGATTCAGAATGCTGCTTATGCTTATCAGCGGGCCGTGGATGAGAAGGAGGCCGTTGTTGTTGGGGTGAATGAGTTTGTCTCCGAGGAAGAGACGGGAGTGCCGATCCAGCGGATTGACAGTGAGTTGGAGAATCGCCAGGTGGAGCGAGTGCGGGCTTTGCGGATGCGGCGGGATGTGGGGGTTCATGCGGCTGCGTTACGTGGGGTGGATGAGGCGGCTAAGAGTGGGGCGAATCTGATGCCGTGGATTTTGGGTGCGGTGGAAGCGTATGCGACGGTGGGGGAGATTGCGGACGTGCTGCGACGGGTTTTTGGGGAGTATCGGGAGACGGTTGTGGTGTGATTGCCGCACTGCGCGATTACTGGACGATGAGTGCTTTCGGGCTAGTGCGAGTGCTATCGTTGAGTGTTGCGGGTTGATGTTTTCCAGAGGGAAATAATCGTATGGCTGAGACGAGAATACTGCGCAAGACTGCGCTGAATGCGGTGCATCGGGCGGCGAAGTCCAAGATGGTTGATTTTGGCGGCTGGGATATGCCGGTGGATTGCTGTGGGCTGACTGCCGAGCATATGGCTGTGCGGACTGCGGTGGGCGTGTTCGATGTCTCACATATGGGGGATATTCAGCTGCGGGGACCGGGGTCGCTGGCGGCGGTGCAGAAGCTGTGTATGAACGATGCTTCGAAGCTGCAGGTGGGGCAGGCGCATTATTCGGCGATGCTGTATCCGAATGGGACATTTGTTGATGACGTGGTGGTGCATAAGCTTTCGGATAATGATTACCTGATTGTGATCAACGCGGGGACTCGGGAGAAAGATGTGCAGTGGGTGCGGTCGCAGATTGGGCATATGCCGGGTGTGCATGTGAATGATTTCAGCGACTACTACACCCAGATTGCGATTCAGGGGCCGCGTGCGGCGGAGACGCTGCAAAAGCTGACTCCAGTGGATTTGAGCCAGATCAAGAACTATTGGTTTACGTGGGGGCAGGTTTGCGGGCTGCACAATGTGATGATCGCGCGGACTGGCTACACCGGTGAGGATGGGTTTGAGATTTATATCCCGAGCGATGAGCCTACGAGCGCGCGGGTGTGGGGCGAGGTGCTGGAAGCGGGTAAGGAGTTCGGGATTCTGGCTTGCGGGCTGGGGGCGCGGAATACGCTTCGGCTTGAGGCTGCGATGGCTCTGTATGGGCATGAGATCTCGGACACGATCAATGTGTTTGAGGCGGGATTGGGCCGGTATGCGAAGCTCGACAAGGGCGATTTTGTTGGGCGGGATGCGCTGGTGAAGATTCAGGAAGAGGGCGGTCCGAAGCGGAAGCTGGTTGGGCTGGAGATGATCGAGCGCGGGATTGGGCGGGATGGGTATCCTGTGTTCTCGCTCGATGGTAAGCGGCTGGGTGAGATTACGAGTGGTTCGCCTGCTCCGTTTTTGAAGAAGAATATTGCTCTGGCATATGTTCCGGTGGAGTATACGGCGCTGGATACTGAGGTTGCCGTGGAGATTCGTGGGCAGATGGTAAAGGCGAAGGTTGTGCCGACCCCGTTCTATAAGCGGGCTAAGAAATAAGGAGCGAGCGTGCAATTTCTTTCTGTAAGCAGACGCCGGACGGAGGCGTTTCCACCGGAAGCATGGACACCGGAGTTGCTCGAAGCTGAGGGGCAGCGCGTGCGTGAGATGTATGTGGCAGGCGTTGTTCGCTCGATATGGCGACGCAAGGATATGCCAGGAGCAGCGATGCTGCTCGAGGCAGCAAATGAGGAAGAGGCGCGGTCTGCGGTGGCGAGCCTTCCGTTGGCAAAGCTCGGGATGTTGGAGTTAGTGGTGCTGACGGCGCTTGAGCCGTATCCTGCTTTTGGGCCACGGTAAAACGGTGTCCGATTCACCTGATTTGCGGCTTGAACACACTACAATTGAAGATGGAGAGAACGCAAAGATCATGAGCTATCCTGCCAACTATAAGTACACGAAGGAACACGAGTGGATTGACGTCAACGGTGCGAAGGGCACTGTAGGCATAACGGATTATGCGCAAAACTCGTTGGGCGACATTGTGTTTGTCGACCTGCCTAAGGTGGGGGATTCGCTTGAGGCTGGCAAGATCTTTGGGTCGGTGGAGTCGGTGAAGGCGGTCTCGGATTTGTATTCGCCGGTGAGCGGGACGGTGACGGCGGTGAATGAGGAGTTGAAGGACGCTCCCGAGAAGATCAACGCTGACGCGAACAATACATGGATGCTGAAACTGGATGTGAGCAATGCCGGGGAGCTGGATGGGCTTCTATCGGCGGCCGATTACGAGAAGTTCATTAGCGAAGAGACCGGACACTAGACGATATGCGTTATTTGCCGAAGTCCCCTGGGGACCGTGAGGAGATGCTCTCCGAGATCGGTGTCGCGTCGATTGACGATTTGTTTTCAACGATTCCTGCTGAGTACAGGCTGACGCGCGATTTGGATGTTCCGCGTCAGCATGGCGAGCAGGAGGTGATCGAGCACTTCAAGGCGTTTGCCGAGAAGAATGCCACGGGCTATGCGAGCTTTCTGGGCGCGGGTGCTTATCGGCACTATCGTCCGGTACTGATCGATACGGTGGTATCGCGTGGCGAGTTTTTGACGAGCTATACGCCGTATCAGCCGGAGATCGCGCAGGGAACGCTGCAGGCGCTGTTCGAGTTTCAGACGATGATCTGCGAGCTGACCGGCATGGAGATCGCGAACGCGTCGATGTATGACGGTTCGACCGGCGTAGCCGAGGCTGTGATGATGGCCGTACGCGTGACGGGCCGCAATGGTGCCGTGGTGGCTCGGACGGTGCATCCGGAGTATCGCGAGGTGCTGGCGACGTATGCGCAGCATCAGGAGATCCCGGTGACGCTGGTGGACTATGCCGAGACGGGTCGCGTTGATCTGGCGAAGCTGGATGCCGCAATCACGGATGATACGGCTTGCGTGCTGATTCAGTCGCCGAACTTCTTCGGGACGGTTGAGAATGTGGCTGCCGTTGCCGAGATTGCGCATAAGAAAGGGGCACTGCTGATTGTTTCGATTGCAGAAGCGGTGTCGCTGGGGATTGTGAAGCCTCCTCAGGAAGCAGACATTGTCGCGATGGAGGCTCAGGCGTTTGGCGTACCCGTGGGTTACGGCGGACCTTACTGCGGCGTGATCGCGTGCAAGGAGAAGTTTCTGCGGCAGATGCCGGGCAGGCTTGCGGGCGAGACGAAGGATATGAGCGGCAGGCGCGGTTTTGTGCTGACGCTCTCGACGAGAGAACAACATATCCGGCGTGAGAAGGCTACTTCGAATATC
>DATDHL010000157.1:0-4290 GCA_036521575.1 Edaphobacter sp.
TAATCGCCCGACTCGCTTCGACGAAGAACGGAGAAACACGCCGCGTCGCGGTCTTCGGTGAAATGGTGGCACTACTGTGGACGGACGGACAATTCGAGGCGGCGATTCAGCTCGAACAACTTTGGAATCAACTTGCCCGCACCCATTCCTTTCAGCTGCATTGCGTGTATCCGCTAAATCAGTTTTCCAACGAGCAGGACGGAGAGAAACTCCTGGAAATCTGTGCGCAGCACTCGCATGTCGTCCCAACGGAACAGTACACCTGCCTGGCTGACGATCAGGAGCGCTTCCAGGCCATCTTGTTCCTCCAGCAGAAGGCTCAGGCGCTCGAGACCGAGATCCATGCGCGTAAGAGAGCGCAGCAGGCCCTTCAGGATAGGGAGACGGAACTGCGCGATTTTCTTGAGAATGCAGTGGTTGGAATGCACTGGGTCGCTGCAGACGGCACTATCCTATGGGCGAACAAAGCAGAGTTGACTCTTCTAGGCTACGAGCGCGGTGAGTACGTTGGCCGGCACATATCCGAATTTCATGCCGATGTTCCAGTGATTGCCGACATCTTGCAACGTCTAGGCCGCAATGAAGAGTTACATGGTTACGAGGCTCGCCTCAGATGCAAGGATGCCGCCATCCGGTATGTTCGCATTGACTCCAATGTTCTCGTACGGGACGGCCAATTCGTTCACACTCGCTGTTTTACTACCGACATCACTGAAAAGAAGCAATCCGAGCTTGCCTTGTACCGCATGGCCGCGATCGTCGAGTCTTCCAACGACGCAATTATCAGCAAGGACCTAAACGGAATCGTGACTGACTGGAATAAGAGCTCTGAGCGCATCTTCGGATATAGAGCGGAAGAGATTGTCGGTCGACCGATCACGGTCCTCATTCCGCGGGAACTCCTGAATGACGAGAATATGATTCTGGCAAAGATACGAGCAGGCGAAAAAATAGATCACTTTCAGACGGTACGGCTCAACAAGAATGGAGATCGAATCGATGTTTCGCTCACGATCTCGCCCATAAGAGATCAACGCGGAAGCATAATCGGCGCTGCGAAGATTGTCCGCGACATTACCGCCCAGAAGAAACTGGAGGCCACGCTACATATCAGTGAAAGGTTGGCCTCCGTCGGACGCTTGGCGGCCACCGTCGCGCATGAGATCAACAACCCCTTAGAGGCAGTCACCAATTTCATCTATATAGCGAAACAACATCCCGAGGCCTCCGAGGAGATAAAGGACTATCTGAACTCGGCAGATGACGAATTGCGACGGGTTGCTCATATTACGCAACAGACTCTGGGCTTTTATCGCGACAGTTCCCAGCCGACGACGCTGGACATCGCAGATGTTATTCAGGATGTGATGATCGTTTATGAACGCAAGTGTCAATACAAAACATTGAATATTGAGCGTCGGATCGAGCCAAACCTCACCCTCAATGCAGTACGAGGGGAACTAAAGCAAATTTTGTCGAATCTGATTGCGAATGCAATTGATGCTTCGAAAGAGAATGGCAAGCTAGTCATTAGTGCTCGAACCTCACACCATTTCCCATCGGGCGGAAGCGGGGTTCGCATCACGATTGCCGACAATGGTGTAGGTATCTCCGATGAGAACAAGCAGAATTTGTTCACCCCGTTTTTCACGACGAAGACATCGGTCGGGACGGGTCTCGGTCTCTGGATTACGAAGGACCTATTAGATAAGAAAGGTGGACGTATCCAGTTCCGCAGCACCGATTCCCAACGATCGGGAACTGTAATGCGGATCTATCTGCCTTCGATATAGGTGGCCGCAGCCGGTGCCAAATACTCTTGCGTATAGTCCAGCATGTTGGATCCAACACAATTCTGTGCTGTCAGAAGCCAGCGCGCCAACCGAGCTTCTGCTTCCTGCAGACGGTTGCAACCTGCCACTTGACTAATGCCGTTACCCCGGTCTCCGTTAGTCACGGAAACCTCAGCGGCGCGCAATGCTACCGAGGGTAGGGATCTTGTTACCGGCTCCGGACGGATTAGATTAACAAATGCTCGATTTTGCACGGTAAAACTAACGTCATCTTTGACAAGAGCGATCCTTGGCGATTAAGGGAGCCTTAAGGTTCGTTTTGTAGGCTATAGCGCATGTGCTTCCTAACGTGGGCTCTTCGCTGGCCAAGGCTGGTGGCTTTTACGGCTCTTCACACAATAGGATTTGTTGTTTTTGCGCATGGGCAAGCGTCTCCGGTCACTCCGCCCACGATCTCTCTCCAAGAGGCTATTCGAAGGGCTCAATCGAATGAGCCTTTGTTTGTGGCAAGCGTAGCTACCCAGAAGAACGCGGCTATCGATCGGTACCTAGCGAAGGCTGCCTTACTACCTTCGGTTACATATCACAATCAGATGCTCTATACGCAGCCGAATGGTCAGTCGAATCAAGGGGGCCAAGTAGGAGCACAACCGGCACCAGTTTTTATCTCGAGTAACGCAGTTCACGAGTATGTAAGCCAAGCATCAATCAATGAAACGATTGGATTGAGACAGTTAGCCGATACGCGGATCGCTTCTGCGAATGCTGCCCGAGCCACGGCGGAACTTGAGGTGGCGAGGCGCGGGCTGGTTTCTGCAGTTGTAAGTTTGTACAGTCAGGTTTCAGCGACAGATATCAAGCGAAGTCTGCTTACAGAAGCGCTCCAGGAAGCTTCGTCATTCACCGATCTGACCGAAAAGCGAGAGGCCGTTCGTGAAGTTGCTCATGCAGACGTTGTAAAGGCGCAGCTTCAACAGCAACAGCGTAGAAGAGACCTAAGCGATGCTGAGGTTGCAGCCGATAGAGCTCGGCTGGAGTTGGCTGTTCTTCTTTTTCCCGATCCCAGGACCCCGTACTCAACGCAAATGCCGGACGCGCCAGCCGTTCTTCCAACACACGATGAAGTGTACCGTTTAGCTTTGGCCAATAACCCGGAGATTCGTAGCGCACTAGCTGACGTTCGAGGGAGCAACGCGGGGGTAATTTCCGCGAGGGCTGCCTACCTTCCCGACCTGGCTCTCAATTTTTCATACGGAATCGACGCTCCTCAATTTGCGAAACGCGGTCCCGATGATGTGCGAAACCTCGGATACTCGATCAGCGGAACGCTTGATATACCAGTTTGGGACTGGTTCTCTACCCAGAAACACGTGAGGCAAAGCGAAATTCTGCGGGACGCAGCTAAAACCAATCTGACCGCGGCCCAGCGCCGACTGATTGCTACTCTTGAAGAAGCATATGCCGAGGCGTCGGCTGCCCAAGCCCAACTTGACCTGCTTGGTCAGAGTGTTCAGACCGCAGAGGAGAGCTTGCGGCTAACCAAACTTCGTTATGCAGCAGGGGAGTCAACTGCGCTTGAAGTGGTTGACGCCCAGAACTCCTCTTTATCGGCAAAAACTGCTCAGGCGGACGGCGTTGTGCGTTACCAATCTGCCCTTGCGGGACTGCAACTTTTGACGGGAACTTTATGAAACATAGGAACACATCGATGGGTGTTGGATGCTGGAACGTGAGACGAGCCACCATATTCATGTTGATCGGCCTTTCAATCCAAGGGTGCAAAAAGGCGGCTGACACTGAGCCGGCGACGCTGGTGACAGTGCAGGCGCAGCGTCCCAAAATTGGAGATATCTCGGAACACATCATTGCAGATGCGACGCTTTCCCCGTTGGCGCAGGCCGCGATCTCTCCAAAAATTACAGCTCCTGTGCGAACGTTCTACGTCCAGCGCGGATCAAAGGTGAAGGCAGGCGACTTGCTGGCGGTTCTCGAGAATCGCGATCTCTCAGCACAGGCAATAGACAATAAGGGTCAATACAATGCGGCCGAAGCTGCCTACAACATTCAAACCAAGGCTCAGATCCCTGAGGATTTCAGCAAAGCTGAATTGGATCTGGCACAGGCTAAGGCCCAACTCAAACTGCAGGAGGAGATAACGGCATCACGTCAGAAGCTATTAGAGGAGGGCGCAATCGCAGGTAGAGATTACGATACCGCGGTTGCAGCACTTGTTCAGGCGCGTTCAGTTTATGATGTTGCGCAAAATCATTTTTCATCCCTCCAGAAAGTTAGCCGCGAGGCAACACTACAGCAGGCACAGGGCCAGCTTTCGTCTGCTAAGGGCAAATACCTTGCTGCAGAAGCACAAGTCGCCTACTCCGAAATTCGGAGTCCAATCGCTGGTGTAGTAACCGATCGCCCGCTGTTTCCTGGGGAGACGGCCAACTCTGGCAGCACACTCGTAACGGTAATGGATACCTCGTCACTTCTCGCGAAA
>DATDHL010000158.1:0-1786 GCA_036521575.1 Edaphobacter sp.
GCTGTGTGGCTTGTTGGAAGCTTATCCGATATAGGCGGAGGCGTCTGTCGTGTCGGTCCCGTTGTCTAGCTTGATCAGGCGGAAGACCGGCGTCAGCACGACCGAGACGATCAGGTTCAGCAGGAGAGCCGGAACCGCCGCGTACATCGAGTATGTGCCGCCGAGAGCCAGGGGCAGATGTAGTGGGTAGACGGAGCTCTTGAGGCCTAGCGAGAACGCCATTGCTGTGCCGCTCGCCATGCCTGCTGCCCAACCGGCGATGAGCGCCCACGGGTGGAACCAGCGCGTAAACACGCCAAGCACGACCGAGGGGAACATCTGACCGATCCATATGCCGCCAAGCAGCTGCATCTCGATCGCGTAGGGAGTGGGCAGCCACAGCACGAAGACCAGTGCGCCGAACTTGACCAGGAGTGAGACGATCTTGGCCATGCTGGACTCCTGCTTCGGGGTCATCTTCTGGCGTACGAAGGCGCCGTAGAGGTTTCGGGTAAAGAGGTTGGAGGCCGCGATGGACATGATCGCCGCGGGGACGAGGGCTCCGATGGCAATGGCTGCGAGGCAGAATCCTGCGAACCACTCGGGGAACATCTTGAGGAAGAGGAGAGGTACGGCGTAGCTGGTGTCCTTGGTGGTGACTCCGGCGGCGAGTGCGAGGTAGCCAAGCAACGCGATGAGGCCAAGGAGAAAGCTGTAGGCAGGCAGCATTGCAGCGTTGCGGCGGATGACGTTCGCGCTCTTTGCGCTGAGCACTGCGGTGGCGGTGTGGGGGTAGAGCATCAATGCGATGGCTGAACCGATTGCCAGCGTCGAGTAGCTTAGGAACTGTCCCTGGCGCAGGAAGATCGTCGCTGGAGGTGTGCGGTGGGCGAGCGATTGGTTGGCCATCTCGAAGATACGGGCGTAGCCTCCGAGCTTGATGGGAATGATGATCAGCGCGGCAAGGACCATGATGTAGAGCATCACGTCCTTGACGATGGCGATGACTGCCGGAGCGCGCAGGCCGCTCGAGTAGGTGTAGGCGGCGAGGATGATGAAGGCTGTGGCGAGGGGCCACTCACCCTGGATGCCCATCGAGCCGATGACGACGCGGATGCCGACGAGCTGCAGCGCAATGTAGGGCATCAGCGCGAGCACGCCGGTCAGCGCAACGGCTACGGTAAGCCAGCGGTTGCCGAAGCGGCCGGAGACGAAATCCGCGAAGGTGACGTAGCCGTGGCGGTGGCAGACCATCCAGAGCCGGGGCAGGACAAGCATCATGTAGGGGTAGGTGATGATCGCATAAGGAACTGCGAAGAAGCCCAAGGCTCCGGCTCCGTAGAGTGCAGCGGGCACGGCGATGACGGTGTAGGCGGTGTAGAGATCGCCGCCGATCAGAAACCACGTGATCCAGGTGCCGAAGCTGCGGCCAGCCAAACCCCACTCTTCAAGCGAGCCCATGCCTGAGGCTGGTCTGCGCCATCGGGCTGCCCAGAATCCAGCGAGTGTTACCAGGAGAAAGAAGAAGCAGAAGATCAGCAGCGCTGTTGTATGCAATCGCTCACCCGGGTCGGAGATTTGCTGTTAGGACTTCCGTAGCGTACTACGGAGACTTGGTGACGAGTTAGCTGCGGCCAGTCTCGTTCCACTCGTAGACGACAACGCCAAGATCGTTGAGGGTCTTGATGACCGTCTCCATGTTGCGGCGAACCTCGGGGCGGGCGCTCACGGGGACTTCGTGGGCCTCTTCGACCGCTACGACGCGGCCGTAGGGCCAGGAGTTTTCGGGCACGGCATTTAGTGCGGT
>DATDHL010000159.1:0-5118 GCA_036521575.1 Edaphobacter sp.
CCAATCTGCGGCTTCACCGTGGGTTCGGAAAGAGGTGGAGTGGTGGGTGGGTCATCGCTCGATTGAACATATGTTGATCGTTGTTACGGATGGGGAGATTGCATGGAGTGCGAGCGCGACGGACTTTGATTGGAAGAAGACCACATGCGTGCCCGATGTGCTGCGGGGGCGATTTCGCGAGGAGCCGCACTATGTGGATCTCCGTTGGGCGAGGGACAGGAGCGATCTCACGTTACGCAACTTGAGATTCCGTAACGCTGTGCTGACGCTGGCTGCTCCGCTGCACGGGCGGCCTATGGATGAGCTGGATGGCGAGGACATCCGGCAGCAACGGGCGCTTCGGATCACAGCCAGTGTCGCACTGGTAGTTATGGGAGTACTGACACTGGTGTCTGTAGTGGAGCGGCGCAGCGCACAGGAAGAGACCAGGATGGCCGAGTCGCGCAGTATGGCGGCGAAGTCGGTGGAGCTTCTGGGGCAGAAGGGAGGCGTGGATAAAGCCATTCTGCTGGCGGTGCTTGCGTGGCGTTTGTCGCCTACTGAGGAGGCGAGGAGCGCGCTGGAGAAGCTTGGGAGCGCTTCGCTGGATATTGCAGGCATTATGGGACAGCATACGGATGAACAGATTGACAGCATGGCATTCAGTCCGGCGTCGGGGGAGGCTTCATTGTTGGCGACAGGCAGCGGCGATGGTGTGACGATGCTATGGCACGTTCCGGATGGTACCGCGACTGGATCGCCCATTGGGAGCGATCAAAAGAGGATTTACGAGGTGCAGTTTTCGGCTGATGGGTCGCACCTGCTTACGCGGGGTCCTGCTGCTCCGACGGAGGATGAGCCCAATCATCAAACGATCGTGCTTCACGATCTGAGATCGAGAGCCAGCAAAACGGTGCCGACCGATACGCTGTTTCTGAAGCACAAAAGCGAGGGTGAGCTGGAAGGTGCGACGTCGCTTAGTCCGGATGGCCGCCTGGTGGCGTTTTTTTCGGGTAACGAGATTGCTGTATGGGACTCTACAACCAATGTATTTCGTTATAAGACGATCCCGCCGAGGCGTAGGTTGATGGGCGTGCACTTTGTGTCGGACTCGCAGTTGATTTTTATGATGGCGGACTACGCGACGTTGAACATAAGCATCATGCGGGGGTCCTGGGATCTCGGGACAGATGCGATTCGGGTGGGGCCTGCTGTGCGGCGAGAAGGTATCGAATATGGCGATACGGTCTCGTTCAGCCGGGACGGTTCGAAGATGGTCGTGTGGGGGTTTAATTTGGGGAAGTTCTTTCTCTATGAGAGCCGCGATGGCATAAGTCTGGAGCCGCTACAGTTTCCTGGCAAAGTAAAGGTGAGCAACGATATTCGATTCACAGTCGCGTTCGATGCGCAGGGCAAACGGGTTGCCGTGGGAGGAGATAAGGTCGCTGTATGGGACCTGGCGGAAGGCAGGGTGGTGAAGGTGATCGGGCCGGAAAGCGGATCCAGCGACGCCCGGGCAGCTGTAAGCGCGGATGGCCGCTGGCTGGCAACGACGCAGGATGGCAAGGTGGTGGTTTGGGACTTGAATGCGAAGGAGTCGAAAGAGCCGACGGGAAGGCTTGAGGTGGCCTGCAGCCTGTCGGGAAATAACCAGCGGGAATGCATACGGAGGTTGTGTGAGAAAGTCTCGCCATTGATCAACGACAAGGCTTTGGCCGAGGCTTTGGGCAACTTCGATTACGAACGGTTGAAGCGAACAGCCCTGAGTGAGCCTTGCGCCAACCGGTAACCGAAACCTATGTCTCTACCCGTGGGAGAGGAAGGGTCATATCATCCGGGGTTTATTGGGCGGTTTTTTCGGGGTGATCTTTGAGCCAGCCTTCGATGCCCTGCTGCCACTCTGGGCCACTCTTGCTATCGTGCTCACCCATAGCCTGCACCTTATCGTTTGAGTCAGCTTGCAGGGCTGTGCGGACGTAGGTGACGTCTACGGTTGTGGCGGAGGCATCGACGGGCGTAAGTTTTACGTCCACGGTCGTCGCGAGCACGCCGGGGATGACATAGACGTACTGCATCCTTCCGGCAGCGAGGTCGAAGAGGGTATTGATCCAGATGGCTTTGTGAGGACCGTGCTGGATGGTGAAGACGGCTCCCTGGATGTCCTTTGCCGGTTGAGGATAAAGGAACTCGGGATCCCAGTGTTTGCCTGCCCAGCTTCGTTCGGCGTCTGGGCCGAAGAGAGGGGCGATGCGGCCGAGGGGAACCTGGACAATAAAGCGAAAGCTGTTGCTGACGTGAGCGAGCGCGGCCGGCGGCTGGTCGATCTTCTGTGCTCTGGCGGGGGGTATTGCGAGCGCGAAGAGCATGAACGCTGTTAGTGTCATTTGCGATCCTTTAGGGTATGGCTGTCTGAGGCGTGGAGGGTGAGACCGTAGAGAGCTCTGAACTGCTGGATCTCTTTGAGGGTCTGAGGGGAGAAGGCGGACTTGCCTTCGAAGGAGTGCAACACGATGCCTTCGAGCAGGTCGCCGAGAGTCATGTCTTTGAGCTCGGCGACGGCTTTGAGGACCTTGAGGAGGCGCTTTTCAATGCGGACCCCGGTCTGGATTCGTTCGACTTCGGTGATTTTGCTGGGCTGCGGGCGTGATGTCATTTGTGTACCAATGTACCATGGTACAAAACAGATGATAAAGCTACGCCAAAGGTGAACCCGGCAAAACGGAAGCAAGTCCGGAGAAAGGGGGGTTAAAAGGCGCTGACACCTTCTTCTACTACAAGCTGGTCGACCTTGATGTTCATGGCCTCGCCCAGTTTCTTGAAGCCTTCTTTCCAGTCTTCGGTCCAGTAGTTTTTGTCGCTGCGGCGAAGAAGGTCGTTCCAGATGTTCTGGGCTTGCCAGATATTGACTTCGAAGGGAAACTTGCGCAGGGTTTCGGCGATCAGGACGGCGTTGCTGAGGGCGCCGTTGGCGAAGGGGTCGCCCGCTGCTGCGGCTTCGAGGCGCACCATGGCGCGCTTCATCCGCTGGCCGCCGATATAGCCGAGCTGCTGGGCGTTGAAGGTGATGTGTTCGAAGTCGGCGCGGGTGAGGAGAGATTCAAAGGCTTCGGCGTCGAAGGTCTCGGCCTCAAGGGCGCGGCGCATGCTTGAGTTGATGGCATAGTTGGCGGCGACTTCGAGGGCTGGGGGCGGGGCCATACCGGTCTGGGTAAGGAAGTCGAGCAGGGAGGCGTGATCCTCGTAGATCTTGCGGAGGGAATCCTCCATCTCGCTGAGAGTCTGGTTGAGGATGGTCTGGACGATGCGGTGCTGCTCGTCGGTGAAGAGGGAGATGAGGGAGTAGCCCATCTCTCCGAAGATCTTGTCGATAAGGCGGATGACCTCGGCCAGGTTGGCGCGGCGCATGGCGGTGCCGACTTCTGTGGAGAAGGTTTTGAAGGCCGCGACCTCTTCGGCGTTGGAGGAGTCGTAACGCTTGACGGCGGCGGAGAGGTTCTGGTCGCCAAGATGAAGGACGGCGAAGCAGATGTCCTCCGCCTCCTCGGTGATGCGGGAGTCGACGAGCGCGCGACCGATGGCGACGCGGCCGCGACCGGAGCTGTAGACCTCGTGGCCCTCGCGGTGGACGTCGAAGCAGAAGAGCTGGCCGTGCTCGGGGTAGGAGCGGAAGATGGAGCTGATGGCGTAGTGAGCGCCGACCTGCTCGAGGCCGATCTTCATGCTGGTGACGTAGCGGCGGTAGACCTCCGCGCCGTCGCCGATCTCGGGCAGGTTGCTCGTGCCGGTAGCGAGGATGTCGAGGAAGCCGGTCTCGAGCGCGGCGCCGGGTTCGCCGAATAGTTTGGCGGAGAGCTGAAGCACGCGGCCTGCGTAGGCGATGACCTGCACAGTCTCGATGCCGGAGATCTCGTCGAAGAACCAGCCGCAGCTGGTGTACATGAGCTGGGTGTGGCGTTCGAGCTCGAGGAGTTCGAATGCGGTGACGCGTTCGGACTCGCTGAGCTGGTGCGTGGCGTGGGCGCTGAAGAAGGCTTCGATACTGGCGGGAGTGCGGTCGAGGATGATCTGGATGTAGGCGTCGCGTGCGGCCCAGAGATCTTTGAAGAGACTGGAGGAGAGTTTCTCTGCCAGCGGCGCGGTGCAGTCGCGCAGGTAGTCGAGAGCTTCGCGTAGCGGGCCGCGCCATTGCTGGCTCCAGTCGGGCTTGCCACTGTTGCAGCCGCAGTCGGAACGCCAGCGTTCGACGCCGTGGGCGCAGCTCCAGGAAGTATCTTCGACGACCTCGGCCTCCCACTGGGGAGGGAATTTTTCGAGGAACTCGCCATAGTTGGTGAGCCTGGCGTGGTGTTCGTCTTCGATCCAGTGCATGGCGTAAGAGAGAGCCATCTCGCCGTGTTTGTGGTGGTGGCCGTAGCTTTCGCCGTCGGTGGCGACGTGGGAGAGCTGCGCTTTGTCGGTGCTGGCAGGGGAATGAAAGCCGGTGAGGAGTCGGCGGCCGAAGTCTTCGCCGCTGTTGAGCAGGCCTTCGAAGGCGATGGCACGGGAGCTGGGGCCGTCGTAGAAGAAGACGGTGATGCTGCGGCCTTCGTCGAGCCGGATGAGGTAGGGACGGGCTGGGTCGACGGTGGCGTCGGGGGTGTCCGACCATGCGAATTCAGGGTCGCCGGGCTTGACGGGAAGCGGTCGGACGCGGGCGCATTGATGCGGGGCAAGGATGGTGAACTTGATGCCTTCCTGCGCCATCAGGTCGAGGACGTGGCGGTTGACCGCGGTCTCAGCGAGCCACATGCCTTCGGGCTTGCGTTTGAAGCGATATTCGAAGTCGGCGATGCCCCAGCGGATCTGGGTGAGTGCGTCGCGTGTGCTGGCCAGCGGCATGATGATGTGGTTGTAGACTTGTGCGATGGCCGAGCCGTGCCCGCTGTAGCGCTGGGCGCTGGCCTTGTCGGCGTCGAGGATCATGCGGTAGGCGCGCGGTGCTTTGTCGTTGAGCCAGCTGAGCAGCGTGGGACCGAAGTTGTAGCTCATCCGCGCGTAGTTGTTCATGATGCGGATGATCTTGTTCTCGGCGTCGGTGATGCGCGAGGCCCCGTTGGGAGCGTAACACTCGGAGGTGATGCGTTCGTTCCAATCGTGATA
>DATDHL010000160.1:0-1728 GCA_036521575.1 Edaphobacter sp.
CGAAGAGAGCGTCCCGCAACGGACACTGATCGCAGCCGACGCCGCAAGACTGGACCTCCTCGCAGGCTTCATCGCCGAGCGCGACATGGGAAGCGAAGGCGCAGGCTGCGCCGATGTGGCCGTACGCAATGCCATCAACTCCGGCCTGATCCCCGGCCCGAGAATGCGAGTAAGCTGCAACGCAGTCGATATCCTGGGCGGCCATGAAGACGCGAACAACTTCAACCCGGCGCAGAAAGTCCTCTCCAACGCCGACTACGCCAACTCAGCTGACCAGCTTGTCGAAGTCATTCGACAACAGCGCAAAGACGGAGCCGACTTCACCAAAATCTACGAAACTGGACCAGATTCCCTCCACGATGGAGTCTTCCAAACGCCCTTCCAGTACACCGAAGCCGAACTCGCCGCAGCCGTAGCCGAAGCTGCTCGCACCGGCGGAGACCGCACCTCGGGACGCGGGGTCGCCGTCCACGCAACCGGCGAACCCGGCACAGGCTACGCCGTCGCAGCAGGAGTCGCGTCCGTCGATCACGCCTATCAACTCAGCGACGTGACCATGAAAGCCATGCACGACAAAGAGATCTATGCCGTACCAACCTTCGCCATAGCCGAGTACTTCGCCGATCATGCCGCGACGCCCGAACGCGCAGCGTACCTCCGCGCCGAACAGGCCTTCCACGCGGCTGAGTTCAAAAAGCAGATGGCAGCGGGGGTTCCCTTCGCCGTCGGCAGCGACGTCGGCCCTTTTCCGCACGGCACGCAGGCGCGCGAGATGGAGTTGATGGTCGAGTATGGAATGAAGCCTGCTGATGTGCTCCGCGCTGACCTGATCAACGGAGCAAAGCTGCTCGGCTGGGGAGGCAAGATCGGCGAACTGAAACCGAGCTATTACGCCGACGTCATCGCTGTTGCCGGGAATCCGCTGGATGACATCTCCGCGTTACGACGCGTGAAGTTCGTCATGAAGGACGGCGCAGTCATCAAGCAGTGAAGCATGACTACCCGGCCTTCTCGGTCAGTTCGGCCCATTGTGCATAGAGGCGATCCGCTTCCTCTTGTGCCGCTTCCATACCAGCAAGCGCTGCGGTCAACTTCGCAGCGTCTGTTGCCACAGCCGGATCTTCGACCTTCTCCCTCGCTGCCTGAAGTCTTTCTTCAGCGGCTTCCACTGCAGACTCAATCCCTGCGTACTCACGAGCCTCCAGATACGAAAGCTTCTTCTTCCCGACAGAGACAGGCGGCTTACCAGCGGCTGACGCCTCGGGAACAACAGACTTTCCGGTAGTTCCTGGGGCGATTGGCTCTTCTACCTTGACGCCGCGCCACTGCTCCCACTGCGAGTAGTCTGCGAAGGTCTCCGATCCACCTTTGCCGTCGAGTCCGAGGACGATGGTCGAGACGCGATCGAGCATGTAGCGGTCGTGGGTTACCAGGACCAGAGCGCCTGTGTACTCGAGCAGGCTCTCTTCGAGGATTTCGAGCGTCGCGATGTCGAGATCGTTCGTCGGCTCGTCGAGCAGCAGCAGATCCGCGGGCTCGAGCATCAGCTTTGCGATCAGCACGCGGGCGCGCTCTCCGCCGCTGAGCCGTTCGACTGGCTGATTCAGCTGCTCGCTGGTGAAGAGGAACTTCGTGGCGTAGCTCGCTACGTGGATCACGCGTCCCTGATAGACCACCGAGTCTGAGTCGGGAGCGAGGGCTCGTCGCAGCGTTACGCCTTCTTCGAGT
>DATDHL010000161.1:0-5316 GCA_036521575.1 Edaphobacter sp.
CGGCTGAGGAGACGCTCGCGGCGTGAGGGCGGGAAGGGCAGGACGGTGGCGTTGCGGAGGTTGAGGGTCTCGGTGGTGCCGTTGAAGCGGCGGATGGTGCGGCCGTCGAGTGCGGCGAGGAGGGTGGCGTCGTCAGGGGAGTCGAGGTCGATGAGGTGGAGCTTGAGGGCTTCGGTGTCGCTGTAGGATTTTGAGTTGCGGACAGCGTCTTCGGCGGCCTGAGTGTTGCGGTTGCGGCGGTCGGTGAAGGAGCGGAGAAAGGCTGCGGCGTCGTTCTCGATCTTTTGCTTGAGGACGGGGTCGGGGTTGGAGGTGCCTTCGATGATGGGGTGGGCTGCTCCGGCGTTGGTGCCGGGGGCCATGGCGGCGACGTCGGCGGACTCGAGGAGGAAGAATCCGGCGGAACCGGCTCGGCTGCCGGAGGGGGAGATGTAGAGGATGACGGGGATGGGGGAGTTTTCGATGGCCTGCACCATGACGCGGGTGGAGTCGAGGAGGCCTCCGGGGGTGCCGAGGGAGATGAGGACGGCGGCGGCGCGGATGCGGGCGGCTTGGTCTAGGCCACGCTGGAGATAGTCGGCGGTGATGGGCTGGATGGTGTCGTGGATAGTGAGCTTGAGGACTACGGGTTGGGGGGATTGGGCTAGGGCGGAGACGGAGACACACCACAGTACAAGCAGGAGGGACATCAGCTGCTTAGCTCTTGATCCAGCGGCTTGTCTTTGTGTGGCTGGCCAGTTCATTGAGTACCCCTCCCTACTAAATCGTGCAAAGTCTTCAAAGCAGATACTTTAAGTCTGGACTTCCTTGAATAAAGTCTCCAAGCGAATGGGCTGAGCTTTGATCCTCCTCGCGCATTTTCGTGCCATTCATTGTAGAAGCAAAAAAGCCCGGCTGGTCGCCGGGCTTCTAGTTGCTCCTGATTCAAGGTTATCAGGGGCGTCAAGAGTAAGGGTGTGGAAATCAATGTCATTCCCTGAACCTGATTGCTGTTGAGAGAGGGATACGGATGAGCTTTAGGCTCTATTCGAGACCGTTCAGGGTCACGTGGAGGATCTCACTGTAGCGAATAGGGCCATCTTCGGAAAAGGTTCTCCTGCCATTTACAAAGATTTTGACGTATGTGAGAAGAACGAGATTTCCGTCGACCTCAACCTCGCCCCATTCAATGTCTGGCCTGGTCCATTTCTTCGTGAAGGTCTTTCCATCACAGACAACGACCTCTAACAGGACCCTCCCACCTGTGTCGCCAATGGCCCTTCCGGCCAGCAGCGACCACGACTGGCCTGGTACAGGCGATGTGAGCGGATAAATAGAAAATGTATGGCTGGAGTAGTCCCCGCCAAGTTCTCCGATGAGAGACCACCCGGTGGCATTCTTTGCGAAACATTGAACAATGGGCCTGGAGGGAGCAATGGCCCAGATTTTGTCGGGGGTGTATCCGATAAGCGGATAGGTAGCGGCAATGGCTTGTGGAGGGTCTGCCGTTTGGGGTATGAGCACCGCAGGGGCATTGGTTAACTCGTTCGGCGTTTCGCGCACAGGGACGTCGTCTGCCCTGGTCACGCATCCGAGATAATTCGTAATTTCGCTGGCTGTTGCTCCGGTATTGAGTCTCTTGACCGTAACCTCAGCAAGCAGCTGGCTCAACGCACCTGCGATTTGGTCGAAATGCTTTTTGTACTCACTCGCATTGTCGTCCACTATGGAAGTGTCGTTGCGTGTTACGTACCGCGCACGGTCCGTTTTGCAGTTTGCGGCTTGTGCGATTGCGCAAGAAGCCGGGAGCAAGCACAGAGTTGCAAGGAAGAGGCAGACCCAGTTCTGCTTCATGACAACCTCTTTCGCGCTATTACTAGTAACGCTAGCACTGAGTTATTACTGTGCGCAGGCGATCTTGTATTGGTTCCAAGGTGGTGTCAAGAAATATTTAGTCTCGAGTTTGTCGACCTGTTACACCCGGCCTGAGCGAGAAAAGTGGATCGCGCATTCGCGCGATTGTCCACCTTCGCGACGATAAGACCGCCTCGAAGGGGGCACCCAAATTTAAACCTGGGCCACCCAGTCCTCCTATTGCGATTGCTTTAGCGACGAGGGAGCAACTTTACTATTCTCCGAACATTGAACAGGGAACCTGTAAAGATATCCTCACTGTTCTGGACCTTTTTGAAGGATGCTTCTACAAGAACATAGCTTCCCGAAAAATCCTTATACTGCTTCTCTTGTTCGAGCGTTAACGCGATGCGAATTGCATTCCTCGTGAGCCCCTGCTGGAAGTCTTCTCTGTGCAGGTATAGTGCTTCCCCCTCGAATTCAAGTACAAGGAGACCAGCTACCTGAACTCGCTGCGGGATCTTGCTGACCGGCTCGGCGAGCAGTGTCACTATGCTTATCGGAGGAGCATGAGGCTCGCCCTCTGATGATGATGTCTGCGCCCATGAAGAGGCACTTGTGATCAGTAAAAATGCGGCAATCAGAATTCGAAACGAAAAAAGATTCATCAGATTGTGAACACTCGCAGATGTAATGCCGGTTTAGGGGATGGATTCGCCTCGGGATTGGAGGGCTTGCTTCATGCCCTGGGCGGCGGTGTTGCTGGGTTCGAGGTGGAGGGCGTTGCTTACGCTGGAGGCGGATCCGGCTAGTTGGTTCGCTTGAAGGTCGAGTCGGGCCAGGACGAGGTAGGCGGCAGCGTTGGGTTTGATCTTGAGGGAGGTGTTGGCTTCGGCGCGGGCCTGGGTGGGGTCTCCGCTTTGTTCGCGGACCTGGGCGAGGCCGGCGTGGGCTGCGGCGGCGGACACGGCGTTGGTGGGGTCGGCGCTAAGGGCGGCCTGGAACTGCTGCTCGGCTTCGGCGATGAGGCCCTGAGCCAGGTAGTCGTGGCCTAGCTGGGTGTATTGGGTGGCCTGCTGGGTGGGGGGGAGGGTGGCCATGCGGAGGGCTCGCATCTGGTCGAGTTGGAAGGCGGCCTGGCGGAAGGAGGCCTCGGAGTAGGTGCGACGAATGCGTTCGAGGGGCTCGAAGTTGGCGTCGCCGGGGGCGGTGGAGGCGGCTGTCTTTGCGGCGGCGGGGAGTGGCTTGCCGTAGGCGATGCGGGCTTTGAGCTCGGTGGCTTCGCTGTCGTTGGGGCGGAGTTTGAGGGTTTGGTCGACTTCGCGCTGGGCTCCGGCGAGATCGTTGTGGCGGAGGAGGCTGACGGCGAGGTTGTAGTGGTAGTCGGGGTCGCTGGGGTCGGCGCTGGAGGCACGCTGGAAGAGGGGGGTAGCGTCGTGGTCCTGACGGCTAGAGGCTACGGCCTGATTATTGATGACCTCGGGGAGGGGGAGATGGCTGGCGACGAACTTGAAGGCGGCTTCGGCTTCGGCGTATCGGCCGGTGTTGAAGCGGGAGAGGCCGAGGTAGAAGTTGGCTTCGAGGGCGCGGGGGTCGGTGGGGGGGATGCGGGCGAGGGTGAGGGCGGCATGGTCGTAGTCTCGCTGGGTGTACTGCGCTTTGCCGAGGGCGAGGAGGGCAGCGGTGTAGGTGGGGACTTCTTGCACGGCTAGCTGGAGGTGATTGATGCGCTCCTGTGGGTTGGGTTCGCTGGTGCCGCGGATGTAGTTTTCAAAGGCGCTGAGTTTGACCTGGCCGGGGGCGGCGAGGAAGGTCTGCAGGGCTACGTTGAATTTGGGGTCGAGCTGGCGTGCGATCTTCCAGGCGAGAGCGTTCTGGAGATCGAAGAGACGGGCCAGTTCGGCGGAGTCTTCGATGGGCGGGGAGAGGCGGAGGTTGGCGACGTCAAGAATTTGCGCCTGGACGGCGATGCGTGCTTGGTTGACGGTGTAGCTGCCGACGATGATGTAGTTGGCGTCGAGGGTCTGGGCGATGCGGATGGCGGTGGCGCGGGTGGGCTTGAAGTCGACGGGGAAGCCTAGGTGGTCGAGTGCGTACTGGCGGTCGTCGCGGGAGATGGTGAGGTAGCCGGCGGAGGTGAGGCGCTGGTTAAGGGTGTCGGGGAAGGAGTCGCCGATCCAGCTAAGGTTGGGTTGGCCGGAGCGGTTGTCGAAGGGCAGGACGAGGACGACTCGGCCTCCGGGGGCAGGGGTGTCAGCGGATTGCTTGGCGAGGGCGGGGAGGACGAAGAGAAGGAACAGCCAGAAGAGAGAACGGAGGTGTGAGGGCCTTTGCACAGGTTGAGTATAGAGCTTGAGACGGGCGAAGTCCCGCGAGGGCGCGAGCTCTAGTAAGCTTCGGTCGGAGTTGAAAAACTGGTTGGAGTTGAGGGGCTGTGGCGCTTCGAGGGAAATGCGGGTTCTTCCTCGTTCGACAAGCTCAGGGACAGAATGACGAGCAACAACGACAGCAGAAGCCACTGCAAATGCGGTAGCGACAGAAGATGCGCTGATGAAAAAAAGGGGAGCGGATTAGATGATGTTTCGAATGTGGATCGTGGCAGCGTTGATTGCCGTGGGGAGTGTCGCGCAGGCACAGGGGACAGCGGAGGCAAAGCGGTCGAAGGTGGTGGTGATCAGCCTGGATGCTTTTGGGGCGGAGAGCCTGCGTGATCCTCATCTGCCTGCGCCGACTCTACATCGACTGATGAAGGCGGGGACGTATGCGACGTCGATGCGGCCGATCAACCCTACTGTGACCTGGCCTAACCACACTTCGATGGTGACGGGAGTGAATGCCAGTAAACATCATGTTGTGGTGAATGGATTGATCGTCAATCAGCGGACAGACATACCGCCGAAGATCGATCCGAATGCCCCGAAGTCGCGTCTGGTTGCTGTGCCTACGGTCTACGATGCGGCCCACAAGGCGGGATTGACGACGGCTGAGGTGGATTGGGTAGCGATCGAGAGGGCGGATGGGATCACATGGCGCTTTGCGGAGCAGCCGGATCCTGATGGAGTGATTGCGCGGGAGTTGATGGAGGCGGGCTTGGTGAGCCGTGACGACCTTGTCCACTTTGGCAAGCCGTCGCAGGCATGGCGTGACCGTATCTATACGGAGGCTGCGGCTGACATTATCCGAAAGCATCACCCGGATCTGATGCTGCTTCATCTGCTGGCGCTGGATAGTATTGAACACGAGACGGGCTTTGGGAATAACTCGGGGCGGAATACGATTGCGTTCCTTGATGACCGTGTGAAGGACATCGTGGAGGCTGTGCGCGAGGCTGGTGAGTTGGAGCGTACGACGTTCCTGATTGTCTCCGATCATGGGCAACAGAGCGTCCATAAGCAGATGCATCCCAATGTCCTGTTGAAGCAGGCGGGATTGCAGAGCGGCGGGGCGACGAATCCTGCGTTCTGCATTCCTGAGGGTGGCTTC
>DATDHL010000162.1:0-3540 GCA_036521575.1 Edaphobacter sp.
GCTGCGAGCACACCGAAGTCGCCGCAACCGGGACACCAGTCCGGATCGACCTTTCCCTTTAGATCAGCCATCACCATTGCTTTCGGGGTCACAACGTCGGTCGCCATCTTTGGTTCTCCTTGAAGTGCGAAAGGATGTAAATTGCAACACGGTGTGTCTAAACCATAATTTCGTGGGCGGGCACCGAGAGGTTAGTATTGCCCGCGAGCTGTTCCTTGACTGCTTCCACGATGTGGTGTGGCAGGAAAGGTTCGCCGTCATACTTGCGAATATTCCCGTTGGGAACAAAGCCCGTTTCGCTGCGTAGATAGCGCGCAAACTGGCCGCTGTAATTGTTCTCGACAATGATGGTGTGCCGCGCATCACGCAGCAGGTCGAGGATCGCGTCACCATGCAGAGGAACGAGCCAGCGTATAGGGAGATGATTGACCGAGATGCCCGCATCCCGCAGAAGCTCGCAGGCTTCGTCAATCACGCCATAGGTCGAGCCCCAGCCAATCAGCGTGACGTCGGCGTTAGCGGAGCCAAGTAGTTGTGGTGGCGGAACGGCAGCCGCGATACCACTCTCTTTGCGCATGCGTTTTTCCATCATCGCGCGACGCTTGGCTGCGTTGGTGTACTCGTCGCTGATCAGAACGCCATCTTCATCGTGTTCGTCGCTCGAGACCGTGTGGGTGTAGCCGGGAACGCCTGGAATGACGCGGGGAGAGACACCACTCTCGGTAATCTTGTACCGCTTGTAAGCTTCGTGCTCACCCGACCCATTCGACGTAATCAGTTCACCGCGGTCGATATCGGGATGGAAGTCGAGTTCCTTAGGATCGACGCTGAGCCGCCCTTCGGCGAGCAGCAGGTCGCAGAGCACGATTCCCGGACATTGAAATCGATCCACTATGTTGAAGATCTCTGGAATGAGCTTGAAGCAGTCAGCGATATCGAGAGGCGCGGCGATAACCCGCGGATAATCGCCAAAAGCCGCGCCCAACATCTGCCACAAATCGCCTTGCTCCGTCTTAGTCGGAACACCAGTAGACGGGCCAGCCCGTTGGCAATCGATAACCACAACTGGAATCTCTGCCTGTGCCGACAGACCAAGGCCTTCGCTCATCAGCGCAAAGCCGCCGCCCGACGTGGCGCACATGGCACGAACTCCCGCGTGCGCAGCGCCGATTGCCATATTGATGACACCGATCTCGTCCTCCACCTGGCGCACCATAATCTGGGCTTTGCGCGCGTGTTCCGCCATCCAGTGCAGAACGCCCGTGGAAGGGCTCATAGGGTATGCGCAGTAGAACTTTACGCCCGCCGCCGCGCCTCCCATCGCCATGGCGGCGTTGCCTCCTAGCACCGCATAGCGGGCCTCAGTCATTGGCAGCGGCCACGCGAAGGGCTTGAAATTCTGAGAGGCGTAATCGTAGCCAGCGCGGGCGATGCTGACGTTTTCCTCAATCACTGCCTTGTCCTTCTTGCGAAACTGCTCTTCGAGCACACTCTCGAGCGCGGGGAATCCGATCCCCATCATGCTCAGGCCCGCGCCAATGGCAAGCGTGTTTTGCGCGATCTTGTTGCGACTGATATCGGCGAGTTTCGAGACAGGCATAGGGCAGAGCTGCACGCCGTCACCGGGAGTGCCCGGCTTAATCAGATCCGCGTTGTACAGGCAGGCGCCCCCGGGCGAGAGCAGGCGCATGTGCCGGTCCATCGTGTCCTGATTCAGCGGAATCAGCAGGTCGAGCCGCCCGTCCGTCGTGCCGATCTTGTCCGGGCCGGTGCGAATTGTCAGGAATGTATGGCCGCCGCGAATGATGGACTGATAGGCGTTGTAGACGTTCAGATGAAGCCCGCGCCGACTGAATATCTTCGCAAAGATGTCGCCGGGCGTGGCCACACCCTGACCGGCGGCGCCTCCGATACCTACACTGAAGGACTGACGCATAGACGTCTCCCCAAAACTGGCCCATGGTTTCAACGCCTCGGCACCAGCGAAATATCGAGCCATCGGATTCTACGGCGGGTTCGAAATCGAGGCAAGTACAGACTGGAAGTGATTGCTGGGCCGCCATGAAATAGCCGCCACTAACTAAAAGAAGCAGCGTCGAGGCCCTTTGCGCAACCCGATGCTCTGCCTAGTCGATCTCGAAGCTGACGCCCTGAGCCAGCGGAAGGTCCGTGCCATAGTTGATGGTGTTCGTAGCGCGGCGCATGTATGCCTTCCATGCATCTGAGCCGGATTCGCGGCCTCCTCCCGTCTCTTTTTCGCCGCCAAAGGCTCCGCCGATCTCTGCGCCCGAGGTTCCAATATTGACGTTCGCGATCCCGCAATCCGAGCCGGTGGCAGAGAGGAAGCGTTCAGCCTCGCGAAGGTTCATCGTGAAGATCGAGGACGAGAGGCCCTGAGCAACACCGTTGTGCAGGGCAATCGCTTCGTCGAGATCGCGGTACCTCAGGACATAGAGGATCGGCGCAAAGGTCTCGCGCTTAACAATCTCGGTTTGCACTGAAACCTCGACCAGCGCGGGACGCACATAGAAAGCCTCGGAGGCCTCGGGATGCTGAAGGCGTTCTCCTCCTGTGATTGCCGCACCTGCTGCCAGGCAGTCGGTGAGAGCCTGCTGCATCGCGCTATAGGAGCGTTTGTCGATCAGCGGCCCGACCAGCGTATCCGGTTCGCGCGGATCGCCGACCGTTACAGAGGCATAAACCCTCTTAAGCCGCGGAATAAGCTTGTCATAGACCGAGTCGTGGACGATGAGTCGGCGTAGCGTTGTGCAGCGCTGCCCTGCGGTACCCATGGCAGAAAAGGCGATCGCCCGCACCGTAAGGTCGAGGTCGGCGGTGGGGCAGACAATAGCCGCATTGTTCCCCCCCAGCTCGAGAATGGCCCGTGCAAAGCGGCCCGCAAGGCGCGGCGACACCGAGCGGCCCATCGCGGTTGAGCCCGTAGCGGAGACAAGGGGAACCAGGGGTGAGTCCACAACTTGCTGACCTACGCTTGCGCCGCCGATGAGTAGCGTAGAGAGATGAGCAGGAACATTGCCGAACCTTTTTGCCGCTCGCTCGAAGATCGCCTGTGTGGCCAGCGCCGTGAGCGGAGTTTTTTCAGAAGGCTTCCAGATAACCGAGTTACCGCAGACCAGGGCAAGAGCAGCATTCCAGCTCCACACGGCGACCGGGAAGTTGAAGGCGGAGATGATGCCAACGGCGCCCAGTGGATGCCAGGTCTCCATCATCCGGTGGCTGGGTCGTTCCGACGGTAGGGTTAGCCCGGCGATCTGGCGCGAAAGCCCAGCGGCGAAGATGCAGATGTCGATCATCTCCTGGACTTCACCAAGGCCCTCGGAGAGAATCTTTCCAGCTTCGATAGTGACGAGTCGGCCCAGCGTCTCGGCTTCGGCGCGGAGTTCTTCCCCCAGAAGACGAACGAGTTCGCCACGGCGAGGGGCGGGGACAGTCCTCCACTCAAGGAAGGCTCGATGAGCCGACTCGATGGTTTGAGCCGGATTCTTCGTAACGGGGATGTGGGCAATCACCTCGCCGGTG
>DATDHL010000163.1:0-6147 GCA_036521575.1 Edaphobacter sp.
GCCGAAGAGGGCCTTCATGGCGTGGTCGAGCGTGCCCTTGAGGTCGGAGAAGGTGATGTTGGTGTCGACGCAGAGGCCTTCGACCTGATGGAAGATGGGGGAGTGGGTGGCGTCGGCGGCGTCGTTGCGGTGGACCTTGCCGGGGATGACGATGCGGATCGGTGGCGCCTGCGCGATCATGGTGCGGATCTGCACGGGGCTGGTGTGGGTGCGCATGAGAAGGCGGTCGCGTGATGGCTTCGAGGACTGGTGGGCGATCTGGAGGGTGTCCTGGGTGTCGCGCGCGGGGTGGTTCGGGGGGAAGTTGAGGGCTTCGAAGTTGTAGAAGTCGGTTTCGACCTGAGGGCCGAGGTTGGTGCTGTAGCCGAGATGGTGGAAGACCTGGACGATCTCCTGCATGGTCTTGAGGAGCGGGTGGGGGATGCCGGGGGCGCGAATGGCGCCGGGGAGGGTGACGTCGATTCCCTGGACGACTGTCGCGGTTGCGGGTACTGCGGGGGCTTCGAGGGCTTGCTCGATCTGCTGCTTGAGCTGGTTGAAGCGGATGCCGAGGGGCTTGCGGGCTTCGGCGGGAGCGGACTTGAGCCAGGCTTCGCTGATGAGCTTGAGTCGGCCCTGCTTGCGGCCTAGCCAGTGGAGGCGGAAGGCTTCCTGCGCCTCGGGGGTGGTGAGGGCGGCGGCTTCGGTGCGGACCTCGGCGGCGAGGGTGGCGAAGGCGGCTTCGAGGGAGGGCTCGTCGTAGGTGTGGAGGTGGGGGATGGTGTCGCTCATGTGAGTAAAGATCAGGATAAATGAGGTGGGCGGTGGGTGTGTCCAGGGAGAACAAGCAACGGCAAAAGCTGGCTGGGAAAGGTTCTACATTCCCACCCTTCGCGATGAGACTGCGAAGGATGGGGCACCCGGTCTTTTGTGGCTGGTTCGAGGAGGACAACAGCAACTGCAACAGCAGGTCCCCTTCGGGGATGACAAGCAAGAAAGGCCACCGCAAAAGCTGGCTGGGAAGGGTTCTACATTCCCACTCATCGCGATGAGACTGCGATGAATGGGGCACCCGATCTTTTGTGGATGGTTTAGAAAGGCAACTGCTGCGGTGGCGGCGGAAGCTGCGGGTTTGTTAGAGGGCGGAGAGGACGATGGCTATGACGAGGAGGCCCATGAGGAGGCTGCGGCGGTCGGTGATGGCGTAGACGACGGGGTCTTCGTCGAGTTCGCCGCGGGAGGCCTGTAGCCAGAGGCGGCTTAGCCAGAGGAGGAGTACCGGGACGAGGAGCCAGAGTCTGTGGATGTGGTTGTAGAGCAGGCCGGCGTCGGCGTTGAGATTGGAGATATAGAGGGTGAGGACGACGACGGAGGCGTATCCGCTGGCGGAGCCGAAGCTGCGTAGTTGCTCAATGTCGGCGATGTGGTAGCCGCGGCCCCGGGCGGCTACACCGCCTCGTTCGCGGAGGTTTTCGAGTTCGGCGAAGCGCTTGACGAAGGCCAGCGAGAGGAAGAAGAAGATGCTGAAGCCGGCGAGCCAGGTGGAGACCGGGACTCCCGTGGCCGCGGAGCCAGCGATGATGCGCACGGTGTAGAGGCCGGAGAGGACGATGACATCGACCAGTACGGCTCTCTTGAGACTGAGTGAGTAGGCCAGTGTGGTGACGGCGTAGATAGCGAGCCACTCGAGAAAGTGGTACGGGCGGGCGAGATAGAGTCCGGGCGAGAATTTGTAGACGGCGTGGGGGACGAGGAGGGCGAGGATGATGGAGATGGCCAGGAAGAGGAGGATGACGAAGACGCCGGTGATGGCGGAGAGGTCTCCTGAGGCGAAGGGGCGGCGGCGCTTGCGGGGATGGTGGCGGTCGGCTTCGAGATCGAGGAGGTCGTTGACGATGTAAGTCGCAGAAGCGCAAAGGCCGAAGCTGAAGAAGGCGAGGACGGCCGCCGCGATGAGGCCGGGGGCCAGGGCGTGGGCCAACACCATGGGGAGGAAGATGAGCGTGTTCTTGGCCCATTGGTGGATGCGGATGGCTTTGGGCCAGGCTTTGAGGGGGGAAACCCGCTCAGTGAAGCTGCGGGTGGGGGTGACGTTGGCGCGGCGGAGGGCGGCGCGGAGTCCGGCGGTGGGGTTGGCGACCATGGGCTCGCGACTGGCCTGGAGCAGGGGCAGGTCGGGGAGGGCGTTGCCGATGTAGTCGAAGTTGTCGCCGAAACGCTGGCGGAATGCGTCTAACTTGTTGTGCCCAGAGAGATTAGTGGTGCCATCGGAGGCGAGGACGCCGGCGAAGATGCCGAGATGGTCGGCTACGCGATCGGCGGTGGCGCCGTCGGCGGCGGTGGCGAGGTAGATCGGGCGGCCAGTCGAGCGCTGCTGCTCTAAAAATTGCAAAAGTTCGCGATTGTAAGGCAGGTGGGCAACGTCTAACTGAACAGTGGCGGCGATGTGTTGCTTAAGTGAGGCTTTGCCTTGGGCGAGCCAGCCCGGAATCCGAAGGAGTGCCGCGGGATGATGCCGCGCGAGAGCGAGAGCGGAGTCGACGAGTGTGTCCGACTTAACTAATGTGCCGTCGAGGTCGACGCAGAGTGCAGGAAGCGCGGACGTTTCGAGTTCAGGGGCCGGAGTGAGCAACGAGAGTCCTTCCTTTTGGCGCGATTACCGGACGAAACCATGATTCAGAACAGGATAAGTTCAGAATAGAGAAGACTGCATTTTCGAAACCTTCCGGTGTCGGCTAACGTCATTATCATTTATTCTGAGGTATCTACGGAAAACTCAGAAACCTTGATTTCGAGAATCTCGCATCAATAACCTCGGTCAACCTAAAAAAAATTTGAGAGCACGGTGAGCGCACCCATGTCGTCAGCCCAGATAAGCGAACAAGAGACCAACGCAGCCCTGCCGGCCCCAAAGCCGCAGATATCGCTGCCTGAGCCGGAGAAACCGAAGGGATCGGGGTTCAGGAAGTGGATTGTGGTGCTGGTGATCGCGCTTGCGGTGGGCGCGGCGGTGTGGAAGATTCGCAAGAACTCGCAGGAAACGGTGACGCAGGGCCAGAAGATGGCTGCAATGATGGATCGTCCGACGCCGGTACAGGTGGTCGCGGTACAGCAGAAGACGATGCCGATCTATCTGACGGAGCTCGGGACCGTGACGGCGTACAACACAGTGACGATCAAGTCCCGGGTGGACGGGCAGCTGATTCGCGTAAATGTTACCGAAGGGCAGACGGTGCATCAGGGCCAGTTGCTGGCGGAGATCGATCCGGCACCGTTCCAGGCGGCGCTGGCTCAGGCGCAGGGGCAGTTGGTGAAGGACCAGGCCACCGCGGAAAATGCTACCGCTCAGGCGAACCGGTATAGTGCGCTGCTGGACGCCGGAGTGGTCTCGAAGGAGAACCAGCAGGCACAGGCATCTGCGGCAGGGCAGGCTCAGGGATCGATCGATGCGGATAAGGCGGCGATCGAGGCGGCGAAGGTGAACCTCGCTTATACGAGGATTACGTCGCCGATCAATGGTGTGGTTGGGTTGCGGCAAGTGGATCCGGGCAACATCGTGCATGCCTCGGACACGACTGGGCTGCTGGTGGTGACGCAGCTGCAGCCGATTGCGGTGATCTTCACGCTGCCGGAGGATCATCTGCAGGATGTTTTGAGGCTCACGCACAATGGTCACACCCTGACGGTTGAGGCCTATGACCGGTCAGGCGCGAAGCATCTGGCGACTGGAAAAGTATTGACGGTGGACAACCAGATCGATACGACGACGGGCACGGTAAAGGTAAAGGCCGTCTTCGACAACGAGGACGGAGCGCTGTTCCCGAATCAGTTTGTGAATGTGCGGCTGATCCTGGAGCAGAGGCAAGACTCGCTGGTGATTCCGGCGGCCGCGCTGCAGACCGGAACGCAGGGGAACTTTGTCTACCTGGTACACCCGGGTGATCCTCCGGCGAATCTGCTGACCAACGGCAGCGATAGTGGGACCCAGGGCGGTGGCAGGCGCGGCAAACGCGCTTCCGGTGCTGCGAACGCCGGTGCAACGAATGCAGGCGTCGGTGCTGGCGCAGGCAGTGGCGGCGGAAAACAGAATCAACCCTTCTGGGCTGAGGCGAGGCCGGTAACGGTCGATGTGACGGAAGGCACGCAGGTGATCCTGAAGGACGGCGTGGCTGTGGGTGATTCGGTAGTCGTCGATGGCCAGGAGAAGCTGCGCAATGGAAGCAGGGTCATTCCGGCGAAGGCGACTCGAGTTTTTGCTGCGGATTCGGTTGGTGCGCAGACGGGAGCTTTCAACGGTAATGGCAACGGCAACGGCAGCGCGGGACAGGCCGGTCAGCAGCAGCACGGACAGCCGGGTAATGCAGGGGGTAAGCGTCCATGAGCCCATCAAGGCCATTTATTCTTAGGCCGGTGGCCACCTCGCTCTTGATGGTGGCCATTTTGCTTGCGGGCTGGGTCGCGTATCTGCAACTGCCTGTGTCGGCACTGCCGCAGGTGGACTATCCGACGATCCAGGTGATGACGTTCTATCCGGGAGCCAGCCCGGAGGTGATGTCCTCATCGGTGACGGCTCCTCTGGAGCGGCAGTTCGGACAGATACCGGGGCTAAGCCAGATGACGTCGACCAGCTCGGGCGGCGGCAGTGTGATTACGCTGCAGTTTGAGCTGTCGGAGTCGATCGACATCGCCCAGCAGGATGTGCAGGCGGCGATCAATGCGGGGTTCACGTACCTGCCCAAGGATTTGCCGAATCCTCCGGTGTATAGCAAGGTGAACCCGGCCGACGCGCCGATCATGACGCTATCGCTGACGAGCGACACGCTGGAATTGTCGAAGGTCGAGGACCTGGCCGATACGGTGATGGCGCAGAAGATCTCTCAGCTTTCGGGCGTAGGTCTCGTATCGATCAACGGCGGACAGAAGCCGGCAGTAAGGATTCAGGTGAATCCTACGGCGTTGGCGAACTACGGCCTGAGTCTCGAGGACGTGCGGACCGTGCTGGGCACGGCGAATGTGGACCAGGCCAAGGGAAATTTGAGTGGCCTGCGGCAGGCTTACACGATCGGCGCGAACGACCAGCTGCTCTCAAGCAAAGAGTACAACCAGGTGATCATCGCGTATCGGAACGGGTCTCCGGTGCGGTTGTCGGATATCGCGACTGCTGTGGATAGCGCAGAGAATCTGTATCAGGCGGCGTGGGTAGGGCTGTCGGCAAGGTCCGCTACCAAGGATCAGCCGGCGCGAGAGTTGAGCCTTAAGCCGGCGGTGATCGTCAACATCCAGCGGCAGCCCGGCGCGAACATCATTGGAGTTGTCGATGAGGTGCAACGGCTATTGCCGCAACTGCGCTCCTCGCTGCCGCCCAGTGTGACGGTGCAGGTGCTTACCGACCGGACCAACACGATCCGCGCATCGGTGAAGGATGTGCAGTTCTCGCTGATCCTGACCATCGGCCTGGTGGTCATGGTGATCTTCCTGTTCCTGCGGTCGATCGCGGCGACGGTCATTCCTTCGGTTGCGGTGCCGTTGTCGATTGTGGGCACGTTCGGGGTGATGTATCTGCTGGGATACAGCCTGAACAATCTGAGCCTGATGGCGTTGACGATCTCGACCGGATTCGTCGTCGACGACGCGATCGTAATGATCGAGAACATTGCGCGGTATCTCGAGGAGGGCGACTCTCCACTGGATGCGGCGTTGAAGGGATCGGAGCAGATCGGCTTCACGATTCTTTCGCTGACGGTCTCGCTGATCGCTGTGCTGATTCCGCTGCTGTTCATGGGCGATATTGTGGGGCGGCTCTTCCGCGAGTTTGCCGTGACGTTGGCGGTGACGATTCTTGTCTCTGCCGTGGTGTCGCTGACGCTGACGCCGATGATGAGCGCCAAGCTGCTGAAGCATACGCCGGCGAGCGAGCAGAACGCCTTCTACCGCAAGAGCGAAGAGTTCTTCGAGTATGTGATCGCGAAGTATGGAAAGGGCGTGAAGTGGGTGCTGCGTCACCAGACGCTGACGTTGCTGGTGACGCTGGCGACCTTCCTGCTAACGGTGTATCTGTACATCATTGTGCCGAAGGGATTCTTCCCGGTGCAGGATACCGGCGTGCTGCTTGGCATCACGGAGGCTCCGCAGGACATCAGCTTCAATGCGATGAGCGCACGGCAGCAG
>DATDHL010000164.1:0-3665 GCA_036521575.1 Edaphobacter sp.
CATTTAACCTGAAACCTGAAACCTGAAACCTGAAACCTGAAACCTGAAACCTGAAACCTGAAACCTGAAACCTGAAACCTGAAACCTGAAACCTGAAACCTGAAACCTGAAACCTGAAACCTGAAACCTAGACCAAGTCCAGACTTAAGTCCAATAATTCGAAGACTTTATGACTTACGTATAGGGGGAGGGGGATACCAGAAAATCGCAGCCTAAATACGCCCGGATAACCGAAGCTCCGCGATCTCCTCATCCGTAAACACCCGTGACCGGATAAGAAACCGCACCCCCTCTGGCCCTTCGAGCGAGAACATCCCACCCCGCCCCGGAACCACATCGAGGATCAGCTGCGTATGCTTCCAGTACTCGAATTGGCTCCGGCTCATATAGAAGGGCGTTCCATCGAGAGTAGCCAGCAGCACATCGCTATCGCCAACCAGAAACTCACCCCGCGGATAGCACATAGGAGAGCTGCCGTCGCAGCACCCGCCCGACTGATGAAACATCAATTCCCCATGCTTAGCCCGCAGGCTCGCCATCAACTCCACCGCCGCAGGCGTAGTGATGACCTGTTCCGGCACCATCGCTTCCTAAAAGAACCCCATAGCCTTGGGGCTATAGCTGACTAGCACGTTCTTCGTCTGCTGATAGTGATCGAGAATCATCTTGTGATTCTCACGTCCAATTCCGGACTGCTTATACCCACCAAACGCCGCATGCGCCGGATACAGGTGATAGCAGTTCGTCCACACACGCCCGGCCTGGATCTCCCGGCCAAAGCGGTAGGCGCGATTCATATCCCGCGTCCAAACCCCAGCGCCGAGACCATAAAGAGTGTCATTAGCCTGCGAAAGCGCCTCATCCTCATCATGGAAAGTCGTAACCGAGACAACCGGCCCGAAGATCTCCTCCTGGAAGATGCGCATCTTGTTATGGCCCTTGAACACAGTCGGCTCAATATAGAACCCCTCCGCCATATCACCGGCCTGGGTAGCACGCTTGCCACCTGTCAGAACCTCCGCGCCCTCCTGCTTGCCGATGTCGAAGTAGGAAAGAATTTTTTCCATCTGCTCGCTCGATGCCTGCGCGCCGATCATCGTCGTCTTGTCCAGCGGATTACCCTGCTTGATCGCTTTCACGCGCTTCAGGGCACGCTCCATGAACTGATCGTAGAGCGTGTCCTGAATCAGTGCGCGTGACGGGCAAGTACAGACCTCGCCCTGATTCAATGCGAACATGGTGAAGCCTTCGAGCGCTTTATCGAAGAACGCATCGTCGGCGCTGGCCACATCCTTGAAGAAGATATTCGGCGACTTGCCGCCCAGCTCAAGCGTCACTGGAATAATATTCTGCGAAGCATATTGCATCACTAGCCGCCCGGTCGTTGTCTCGCCGGTAAAAGCAATCTTGTTGATCCGCGGGCTCGAAGCCAGCGGCTTCCCTGCCTCAAGTCCAAAGCCATTGACGATATTCAGCACACCCGGCGGCAGAACATCCTTAATCAACTCCATCAACACAAGAATCGACATCGGTGTCTGCTCGGCAGGTTTCAGAACAACCGTATTGCCTGCAGCCAGCGCAGGCGCAAGCTTCCACGTCGCCATCAGAATTGGAAAGTTCCACGGAATGATGAGACCCACAACACCAAGAGGCTCATGGTAGTGATAAGCCACCGTCTCGGAGTCCATCTCGCAGATCGACCCTTCCTGAGCGCGAATCACACCGGCAAAATATCGGAAGTGATCGGCAGCCAAAGGCAGATCAGCAGCAAGCGTCTCGCGGATGGGCTTGCCGTTATCCCACGTCTCCACCGTCGCAAGCATCTCGAGATTGTCTTCGATAATCTGCGCGATCTTCTCGAGCATCTTCCCACGCTCAGTCGTCGAGGTCTTTCCCCACGAGGCCTTCGCCGCATGCGCTGCATCGAGCGCCCGGTCTATATCCGCGGCATTCGAGCGCGGAATCTCGCAGATCGTCTGACCGGTGACAGGCGTGACGTTCTCAAAGTAAGAGCCAGAGATTGGAGCAACCCACTCGCCCCCAATAAAGTTGCCATACTTCGCACGAATTGATACGGGGAATCCATACATCCCCGGCTGAAGCGCCGTCATCGTTGCCATAAGGTCTGCTCCCTCATCCTTGGTTCATCTACGACGGCGAGGATTGTAGTCCAGAGTTGCGATGGCTGTCACAGTACCCAAAACTAGTCGGCCATAAGATTCTTTTGATTCAACTTAGCAGCGTGCGGAAGTAGTTGTTCAGGAGTCGGCCATCCGGGTCGTATCCCTTGCGAGCAGCCTTCATCTGGGTCAACCGGTCACCATAGGCCTTCTGCACAATAGCTGGAGTAAGCCCGAACGTCTGATTCAGTAGAGGCACACCATTGCGATCGCTGCAGAACTGGTTATAGACAGCGAGAAACTCTTCCCAGCCCGGGTTACCCGTCGAGACCGGATCAATCGTCATCACATCGCCCTCGTAAGAGTAGGAGAGAAGCGCCTGCTGATCCTTCAGAATCCAATAACCGACATACAGCAGATTAGATCGGTACCCCGTCTTCGCGTAGTAGTCCTTCACAAACTTGAAGAAGTCGGTGATCGCTGCTGGATATTGCTCCACAGGGAAAGCGAAGAGGCTAAAGGTATAACGACTGTCGTCCGCTACCGGCGGATAGTGAATGATCTGATCGCCCGGTATCGTGTAGTCGCCGCGAACCATGGTCTCTAGCTTGAGCCGCCACAGCACATTAAACGAATCGATGATGCCGTAGCGAATGTGCAGGTCTGATACGTGCTCCGTCACATCGTGACCGAACTTAGGACCAGCCGAACCCCAGAAGTAGTTACGAAGTCCCCACGCCACATGGTTCGGTTCGCCCTTCGCTCCAGGATTGTATCGACGAAACTCGATCGTAATCTTGTTATCAAACGGAAAGATGTAATAGAACATCGAATCGCCGCGAGCCTTGAGGGCTGGGAGCTGCGCAACGAAGTCTTCGAGAGTAAAGGTCTCGTGGTGAACGGCCATCGGCAGCAACGGACGAATCTTGTACGTGACCTCGTACACGATCCCGAAGGTTCCGTAGCAACAGCGCACCATCTTCATTAGATCAGGCTGCTTGTCTTCGGTGACTTCGAGCAGTTCTCCGCTGGGCAATACCATCTTGACGCCGGTGATGTACGACCCAACCTGGCCAAACTCGCCGGGCATCGACGCGTCTTTTGTGCCGGCGCATGCAGCGCTGCCGGAGGTGAGGCTGCCTATCTCGGTGTTCACGTAGAACTGCAGATTCTTTGCTTCGAGTGCTTTGGCGAGATCGATGTGGGTGGCTCCAGCCTCCACTGTCAGCGTGTCGGCTCCAATGTTCAGGATGCGGTTCATCTTCATCCGGATGAGCGTCCCACCATCCGCCGCACCACAGGGCGAGGTGGAATGGTTGGAGCCAACGGCCCGTACAGGTGAGGGATACTGAGCGGGATCTTTGAGGATGCGGACAATGTCGTCGACAGAGTTGGCATCGACGACCACCTGGGGATGAGACACAACGTTTCCAAACCAGTTCGTTACAGTAATCTCTGGCACGAGGTCTACCTCGCTTGCATTTTGGAATGAATAGGGGCCCAGTGACTGTCCGGGAATTGTACTCGATCATTGCAACCATGAGC
>DATDHL010000165.1:0-6242 GCA_036521575.1 Edaphobacter sp.
AGAACGTAATACGCGCGGCGAACTGACCGAAGCGCCGCTCGTCATTCGCTCCACCATTCACGCCACCCTTCCTACCCTGGATAACAAGTGCGCTGCCGTCATATGAACCCCCAACATCGTTAGCGGTTTCCAGCACATACAAATTGTGATGATTGAACAGATCGAATCCTTCCGCCCGCAACTCCAGTGAAACCCGTTCTGTGATCGGCACAGTCTTGCTTACCGCAGCGTCAAAGTTCCACGCACCCGGCCCATAGAACGAGTTACGGTGAGTCATCCCGACAGGATACGGTCCGAAATCCGCGTAGGTGCCATTCAGGAGACTCGATGCAGGAAACTCCATTGCGGCAGGAAGATTCCCCAGGCTGTAAAGATTCGCGGCCAGCTGCCCTGCCTTTGAAATTTGGCTGAACCTGCTGTTCGAGATCTGTGTCGAAGGAAGATACCGCGGAATACCCGACCCTGCACCAGCATTAAGTGAGGGGCCGCTGTCCGAATATCCGAACGGCGTACCTGTGCGAACCGTATAGATACCCGTCAACAAAAATCCGCCCAGCAAACGGCCCTTAGCGCTCTTGCTCCCACTGAACCATGGCGTCTGGTAGATCGGCGCGATCACGAAGCGATGACGCGTATCGAAGTCCGAAGCACCATAATCCAGCGCAGGGTTGAACGGATTCAGATAACCAAGATTCCCCACGCCGTTAGATGAAGAATTGCTCTCGGAGAACGTCGAGCTAATGTCGTCCCGCGAGTGCGCAAACGTGTAGTTGGCCGTCAGACTCAACCCTGTACGGTGGAAATTATTCATCTGCAGCCCGATGTTCATACCGTCATAGTGCGAATCGCCGTTGCTTCCACGATCATTGATATCGCTGTACTGGTTGTTGGAACGCGAGAATCCATTCGATGCCGCGGGCGGATTGGTGATGATCGGATCCCCCAGATACACGTTTCCCGCGCCCTGCTGGTTGTAGTTCTTGATGTCGTACAGATGGATACCGCGGGAACCCACATAACCGATAGACGCTACAACGCTGTTTGCAAGCTGGTGCTCCAGCGTCAAGCTGTAGAACTGGGTCGAGGCCACGCGGATATTCGGATCCACCGCCCGCAGCGACGTTGGAGGCAGCGGCACATTCCCCGACGCACCGCCTAGCGGCCCCAGGTTGCTCGGCGTCACCGGAGTATTGTTGACCGTGATCACGGCATAGTTCGGCGGGTTCTGAATAATGTTGAACGTGACGTTGCCAAAGTTGCGCTCATACGAGATGCCGAAGCCGCCGCGAATCGACGTCTTCCCATCTCCCTTGATGTCATAGGCAAAGCCAACACGCGGCGAAACCGTTCCGTACTGCGGATTCCACGGACGGCCATTAGGGCTGTTCGGAGTCGTCAGCACCTGCCCGCTGCGTACTTGCGCAGGAATACTCGAGCCCGGTCCGGGGAAGAAATTCGCCTGCAGGCTCGGACGATTTTCGTACAGTACGCCAAGATGGTCGTAGCGAACCCCATAGTTTAAGACCAGTTTGGGGGTCATCTTGAAAGCATCCTGCGCATAGACCGCCCATTCCTTATACCGGTTGCTGCGCGCGAAGTTCGGCTGAGACGCCGGCAGTTGAACAGAGCAAGCCTGCGTTATCGTCAGGTCGCCCGTGGCGTAGTTCCTAAAGCACGGAAAAGCGCCGTGTGGATCCGCCGCAGCCTTGAACAAGGCGAGCTGCCCGTTTATAAACGCGTCCAGCGAATTCGCCGCATTCGATCCCAACCCCTGCACTGCCTGCGCATACGCGCCGAACGAGATGTTGTTCTGGATGTAGAACAACTGCACCCCCACCTTAATGGAGTGGTGACTCTTCGTAAAATCGAAGTCCTGATTGATCTGTGACGTATTCTGCGGACCCTGCGCTGGTAACCCGCCCGTACCTTCATTGATCGAGAAGAAGCCCGGCAATTGAACTTGAATACCTTGATAGGTAGCGCCACTCCTCATGTAAAGCGCCGGAGTATTCTGCAGCGACGTGTCATAACTCTGATCTGTGGAGTTACGCGTGAAGCTCAGCTTCGTGCTGCTGACTAGAGAAGTATTGAACACATGGGTCAAACCATAAAGGTATGTCTGCCCCTTGATCGCTTGTCCTACGTTGAATTGGGAGTACGGCGAGCTAAAGAGACCGCCCGGCTCGTCGATCTCGTGATAGTTTGCATAGCGGCCATACATCGATGTCTTGTCGGAGAGGTTGTAATCTCCACGCGCGACCAGGTAGTACGTGTTCTGCGGATTTCCGCCACCTGCATTCGCCGGTGCCTGAAACGCCACCACGCCAAACACCGGAGTGCTGTTCGGCAAGCGGTCGAACGCACCGCCCGCAGTCGGCCTGACCCCGCCTGGATTCGTAACTGAGTTGAATAGCAAATCCGATTTCAACAACGTGCTTGCATACGCAGGTGGATTCTTCCCATGCGCCGCAAAGTAGTCCTGAAGATTCGACGCAGACGCCGTAATAAACTGCGGCGTCGGAATCAGCGACTGATTGTTCGCCGCGCCCCGCACCCTGATCCACTCCGTACTCTGGAAGAAGAAGAGCTTGTCCTTCATAATGGGGCCGCCGATATCGTAGCCAAACTGATTGCGTGTGAATTTGCCCTTATCAATGCCCGACTGAGCATTCGTCACCGTATTCGACGTGTAAGCCGACAGCCTGTTGTACTCCCAGAGCCCACCGTGAAATCGATTCGTCCCGCTCTTAGTTACAACATTCACTACGCCTCCAGAAGCACGTCCATACTCCGGCCCGAAGTTGCTCGTAATCACGCGGTACTCCTGCACACTGTCGATAGGAATCTGAATCAGTGCAGGCCCCGTCAGATAGGTATCGTTGTTCTCCACGCCATCCAGCAGAATCTGAGTGCCTGTGGACCGCTGCCCATTCAGTGAAAACCCCACCCCACGCGTAGTCTGGTTCTGATCCCCCGTCGTCGACGTAGCGCCGCTCGACGTCACTTTATCGCCCGAGCTGATATTTCCTGCAATCGTCACAAAGTCATAAGGATTCCGCGACAGACTCGGCAGTTGCGAAACCTGCTGGCTGCCGACAACCTGCGACACCTCTTGGCTCTGCGTATTCACCGCAACGCCACCCTCGCCCTGCACCGTAACTGTCTCCATCGAGCCAGCAGGAATCAGCGTCACATCCAGCGTCAACCTGCCGCCCACCGTCACCTCTGCCTTACCGGCAAATGCACCCAACCCACCGGTAGCAGCCACTGAGACGCCATAAAGCCCGGGCGCCAAGCCTGTGAAAACGTACGAACCCGTGTCGGTCGCCTTCACACTTCGCGAAGCATTCGTCCCTGTATTCGTCACCGTAACAGTCACACCCGGGACAACAGCTCCCGTCGAATCAGATACAGTACCCGCGATCTGTCCTGTCTCCTGCGCGTTCGCAACGACGCTGAGTGCAGTTACCGCGAATAGAAGTATGCCGATACAATGCATCGACATACGAAGAAAGTTCCTCGAATGTGATTGAAATATGGTCTGCATGTTCGGATCCCCCTTTTAAGTTGCGACTCTGAAGGAGCAAGACGAGCTATCGTCCGTTCGACCCACGCATGCAGTAATCGCAATCCAATCGCCATTTAGCGATCACCCCGAACACACCATAAACAGCACTTTTACGGGGAGAATCCACTGCAACCATATGATTCAAAGAAGTTTGTAAAACGACTCCTCGGGCAGCGTACGACGCAACTCACTCAGGCGGTTTTTGACCTTCGTGACAAGCTGCATCTCACGGTGACGAGCAGTAATTTCCGAGCGATAGTCTGCAAGGAAAAAATAGAGTTACTCATCCCACCTACCTGCTCTCTGGTCACTTACTACTGCGCTTTGCCAGAAAAAGCGAAAAACCTGTATTTCCATACAATCCGGCTTACAAAAAAATGGAATCTATCCCTGCCCACCGGCAAGCGTCACCAAACAAAAACAATAAACATCGGTAAGCTTCAAAAGTTGACTAGTTCGCGAGTTTCGCAGCCTGGCGCTTATAGTCTTCGGCCTTGGAGAGATTACCTTGCCTCTGGTAGACATCCGCGAGCGCCAGGTACAGGTCGGCATTTGGTGGCTGGAACTGAAGCTCCGACTCAAGAATATGGGTCGCCTGCGGATAGTCTCCGGCCTGCTCATTCGCCTGCGACATCTGAATCGCGGTCTGCTGGCTCACCTCATGAGTAAGGGGAAACTTGGTCGAGAGCTCCACGATCTCCTTGTACTTGTTGCTCTCTGAAAGCAGGTCCACAAGCTTGGTAAGCGCAGGCAGATAGTGCGGGTCATCCGCGAGCGAGCGCTGCATCCACGAGATCGCACTATCGTTTTGCGATTGCATTACAGCGCTTAGGCCGCGCTTGTAGTCGTCAATCGCATTACCGCGCCCGCCTGACTCGCTTGCATCGTAAGCGGTCCACATATCAGTTACATCAGTCTCGCTGGTAACGCGAAAGATCAAGGACGCATACGCCTTCTGCTGAGTCGTCTCGTCGGTAGCAGTAATGACCGCGCGATAATTTCCGGGCGACAGCCCCTCTGTCGAAAGCGTGCGTCCGGTCAGCAGCGTTCCTGAGGCATCAAAGTTTGCAGCGTCGATCTCTTCGTCTTCCTGATGCGGTGTTTGTCCGGCCTGCATAGTGCCATAGACATAGTGGACCTTGACCTTGTGTCCCTCGCGAGAGGCCGGGTCCGACGGCTTGCTCCAAAGCTGATACAGCAGCCGCACAGGTTCACCCGGATGCACCGAGACCTGTTGCACTCCCTTAGGAACAAAGCGCAGGCCCGAGACACTAAATGGAAGAACTCCGTCAGGATCGTGGGTCGGAGGCTGGGGCGAGAAGACCAGCACTTTGCTAACAGTCCAGCCAGTCTGTGTGGGATCCGGCACCACAACCTCAGCATGCTGACGAACAGCCTGGTGATTGAGGTCATTGGTCAATGTAGAGATGATTTGATATTTGCCTGGCGAGAGCGGCACACGACTCTCTGCGCCAAAACGCTTATTACGAGCTGCCGTAGCCTGGGTTTCGTTCACGACCCCGGCAAGCTTTTCGTTCTGTACATAGACCGGCCTCCCATCCTCCGTCAGAACCGAGGTCTGGAGTGTCAACGAATAGCCGGTCTGCTTGTCAGAGAGAACGCCGATAATGTCGCCTTCCGGACGCTCGTAAGAGAGGAGTGAGTGCACCGTCATTCTCCCCGACGAATCCCGGAAAACAGCCGTCTGAAGTATCGCAGGATTACTCCCTGTGAAGACGCTCGTTGTAACCCGTTCGTTGGCTCTGCGCTGGTTCAACATCTCCTTGGTCAGGGGATTGTCAGGCAATCCCTTGATCGTGCTCAGCAGCACATCGGACTGCAGGCTCGGCCGGTAGTCATCCAGACTGACAGGCTCGGTAGGAATCAGCGATACCGCCGTTCGAGCGACCTCAACTCCCAGCGATCTCTTGATAACGTCCAGATTATTCTTGTCGTCGTTCTTACCCTCAAGGCCGGTCACGAGTCTTGACGGACCATCCTGGTAAGGCGAATACAGCGTATAGTCCTCTCCCATGCTCCGCTTGTAAAAGAGGATATTAAAGTGTGTCGGCAGGGCCGGGGTCGTGGCCTGATAAAACCAGATCATCATAGGCCGTACATTTCTGCGTTCTGGATAGTTTGCCTTCTGCTTCGGTTCACCAAGCATAATGTAGATGCGGCCACGATCGGTACGCCAGCCATCTTGTGCGTTGATGTTGCCGAAGTACTGATTCGCATACGCCAGCCGGCGATAATGCTCTTCCCTATACTCGTTGATTTCCGACCCGGGATTAGGATTACGTACCTCCCAGAAGGCCTTGATAAAGTTTTCTCTCTCCGCATCGTTAGCCAACGCCAGAAACTGCTTACGTTCATCTGTCTCAATGATGTACGGCACTTCCTCATTGATCCAATGCCTGAACCGCGGAGACAGATTCTTCGCCGGATCGGCCGCATGGAGCACGGAAGACGCAAGAGTCAGGAACATTAAGAAGACGAAGACGCTGGTTCGAACATAACGCAGACGCAAGGAGGGCCCTCCTGAAAAAGAAACGGGAGAGAGTGAAATTCACCCTCTCCCCATTAGTTTAGGTCACTTTATCTAGAACTCAAGCCGGACAGAACCACGCGCATAGAACGGCGTCTGGAACGCCGTCGGCCGGTTGTAATCCGC
>DATDHL010000166.1:0-3686 GCA_036521575.1 Edaphobacter sp.
ACGCGATCCTCACCGGGAGCCACCGACCCAAGCGTCGCATTCGCCGCCTTGTAGCGATCAAGCTGCGGCCAGTCGTCCAGCTTCGCCTTCATCGCAGCAATCTGCTTGTCAGTATCGACAGCAGGAGCAGCCGCAATCTGAGTCCATCCGGCCACACCACCCAACGCTATGCCTACCAGTAAAACCACGCGCACCGCAACCTTCATCCATGCCTCCCTGTCACTTCTGTCCCAAAGCTTTATCGATTGCCGCCTGCGCCAAAGGAGCCATCACCTCATACCCTTTCACGCTCGCATGCACACCATCCACGGTGTACTCCGCCTTCATCCCACCCTCCTCGTTCGTTAGCGCCGAGTAGTAATCCAGATAGATCAGCCCATGACTCGCGCAGTACCCCTGCAGCCAAACATTCAGCGCGCGAATCTTCTCCGCCGGATGCAGCCCCCTTCGCCACGGAAAATCCGTCGTCGGCGTAAGCGAAGCTAACACAACCTTGATCCCATTCTCCTTCGCCAGATCAGCCATCGACTGCCAGTTGTCCTCGGTCATCTCCGGAGTCATCGGCCCTGTATTCCCGGCCACATCATTCCCCCCACCCAGAATCACCACCACCTTTGGATGCAGGTTCACCACGTCCTGTCGAAACCGCGCCACCATCTGCGGTGTAGTCTGCCCACTGATCCCGCGGTTCACATAAGGTTTTCCCGGAAAAAACACACTGCCATTCCTTCCCCAGAACTCCACCACCGAAGCCCCATAGAACACCACCCGATCCTCACTCGCAGCGGCCGGAGCCAGCGCCTTGTTCGCCTCCCGGTAATGCCCCAGCTGGGCCCAATCCGCCAGCTGCACCTGCATCGCAGCAATCTGCTTCTCCGCATCGTTCTGCACAGTCGCAGTCGCAGCCGGAGTCTGGGTGCATCCAGTCGCAACCGAGACCGCCAAACCCGCCAGCAAACCAACTCGCGCCAGAATCTTCACCGCATCTCCACGCGCTCTCAATTCGCGTTCCGATTCTAGCCCACCCAACACGCCCACAAGCGAGAACCTCTCCCGCAACCCACACCGCACCCACGCCCCGCCCTACTGCTGTACCCTTAAAAGTGATGCAATCCGGCCTCTCTACCCATGTCTTCTTTCAGCAGCGCCTGCACCCCGGCCTGCTCGACGCCCTGCACCACGGCGGCGCCCGCACCATCGAGCTCTTCGCCGCGCGCCACCACTTCGACTACACCGACCGCTCCGCCCTTCGCGAGATCGCCGCCTGGTTTCGGGACACCGGCACCGCCGCCACCCTTCACCAGCCCATCTATACCAGCGATCGCGCCGACGCCCAGTGGTCCCGCCACGTAGCCCCTAATCTCAATCTCATCGACCCCGAAAAATCTCACCGCATCGACGCCATGGATGAGGTCAAGCGCGCCCTCGAGTCTGCGGAGCAGATCCCCATCCAATCCATCGTCCTTCACCTCGGCCAAAAGGACGAACCCTGGAACACTCGCGCCCTCGAAAATTCCCTTACCGCGATAGAACACCTCAAAGCCTTCGCCCACCCTCTCGGCGTCCGTATCCTCCTCGAAAATCTCCAAAACGAGATCACAACCCCCGAGCACCTCCTTGAGATCGTTCGCGTCGGCCACTTCGACAATGTAGGCATCTGTCTCGACATCGGCCACGCCCACCTATCCGCACCCGAAAAGAACATCGGCATCGACCACGCCTTCGAGATACTCAAGCCCCGCATCGCCGAGCTCCACCTTCACGACAACCACAGCGTCAAAGACGACCACCTCTGGCCGAACACCGGCAACATCGACTGGACAAACATAGCTCGTCATATCGCCACGCTGCCGCCCAATATCCCAGGCGTCCTCGAAATCGCCTACGACCTGAACGAAACCGTCAGCTCTGCCGCGAAGAAAGCCACCGAAGCTTTCGACCACCAGCTACGACAGGCCGAACAGCTCGAGGCATAAAGAGACTCGGATAATTTTCCTGATTCAGCCGAGCTACCAAACGCGGCATTGCTCCACACGGACCATAGGCTGACCCGCCTTGCAGCTGAACGCCTTATGGAACTCCGGCATGTTCGACACAACATTATTAACCCGCAGCTCAGGAACCGAGTGCGGATTAGTGAGTATCTGCGTTCGCATCGCCTCCGGACGAACCTGCGTACACTAGGCATTCGCGTACGCAAGGAAGAACCGCTGCATGTTTGTCGATCCATTTGAGTCGGTATCCGACATCGTCTTGCCCCGCTGTTGCAAATCGGCAGTCAGCGCCGCAAGAGCGAGGTGAAGCCCGCCGTTGTCCGCCGTGTCCTCGCCCTGCGTCAGCTTCCCGTTCTGCTGCACTCCGGAGACTCCCGGTACCGCCCCCGTATACTCTTTTGCGATGCAAGCGCCACGCTGGTCGTACTCCTTCGCATCCTCTGCCGTCCACCAGTCACGCAGGTTGCCCTTCTCATCGAACTTGCGCCCCTGGTCGTCGAAGCCATGCGTCAGCTCATGCCCCACAATCGCTCCCTCCGCCCCGTAATTGATCACATCATCCTGTGACGAATCGAAGAAGATGGGCTGTAAAATCCCTGCCGGGAAGTTGATGGTATTCGTCTGCGGATCCTCATAGGCGTTCACCGTCGGTGGCGTCATCAACCATTGGGTGCGATCCAGCGGCTTGCCGGTAAAGTTTAGTTGCCGCTTCAGTTCGAAAGCCGTAGCGCGCTCGACGTTGCCGGCGTAGCTCTCTCGCGTCACCGTGACCGGTCCATAGTCAATCCATTTGTCCGGATAGCCGATCTTATCCAACACCGCAGCAAGCTTCAGATGGGCCTGGCGTTTAGTATCAGGCTGCATCCACGTCACATTGTCGATGTCATGGCCCATCGCAGCTTCAATGTCATCCACCATCTTCTGCGCGCGAGCCTTGCTATCTGGTGGAAACACCTCGGCAACATACACCTGCCCAAGCGCCTCCCCCAGGTACTGATCCACCGCTACCGCACAGCGCCGCCACGCCGGCGGCTGGACCTTTGCTCCTGTAAGCATCCGGAAAAACTCGAAGTTCGCTGTACGCCACTCGTTGCCCAGCGATGGAGCTGCAGTCTTCAACAACTGCCACCGCAGGTAGAGCTTCCACGTAGCCAGGTCCTCGTTCACCAGCAGCTTATTCAACGCGCGAAAATAGTCCGGCGCACTTACCTCATAGAGAGGAACTGCTGGAGCACCTATGCCCTTGAAGTAGGTGGCCCATTCAAAAGCCGGTACCAGCTCCTTAAGCTGCGTCAGCGTATAGCGATTGTTCATCTTGTTAGGATCACGCCGCGTGATGTTATCCATCTGGGCCTGCGCCATCGCCGTCTCAATGCGAAGGACGGTAGCCGCGCTCTTCGCCGCATCTGCCTCGCTCATCCCGTCCATCTTCAGCAGCGTGGTGATAAGCGCGACATACTTATCTCGTATAGCCTTCATACCCGCGTCGCTGCCCAGATAAAAATCACGACCGGGCATGCCAAGTCCGCCCTGATCGACACCCGCCACAACGCGGCTCACATCGTTATAGTCGGGCGTAGGCCCATACCCAAACATGGCCACATTGGTCTGGTTATCATCGCCCTGCCACGCCTGGCCAAACGAGCTATGGATAGCGGCAAGCACCCCGGCGATCTCGCGCTTGTCGTTCAT
>DATDHL010000167.1:0-2785 GCA_036521575.1 Edaphobacter sp.
TCTCTTCCGATCCGCAGTATCTTATCAAGGCAAAAGACTGCGCCGACGAAGCCCTCCGCCTCGATCCTCACTCTGCCCACGCCTTCCGCCTGCTCGGTCTCATCAGCGTTCAGGAAGGTGAGACCCGCAAAGCTGTTCAGCTCCTCAAGCGCGCCATTGTCGCCGACCCCAATGACTCCGACACACTGGCCTGGTACTCCGCGGTCTGCGGCCTCAGCGGCAAGGCAGAGTCAGCCATGCCCATCGCCCGGCGCATCCTTGAGATCGACCCTCTCACACCCGTCTATCGCTTCGTACCCGGCCTCCTGTCGCTCATGGCCGGCCAATTCACAGATGCTCTGCCATCCTTCGACGAAGCCATCAAGATGGACCCCACCAATGCCATGCTGCTTTGGTGCCGTGCTCAGGTGCTGGCGCTATGCGGCAAAACTCAAGAGTCAATCGCACAGCTCCGGGAGTTGGCAAAGCTCCACTCCGGCCACTTCTTCACCCAACTTGGCGGCCTCATGCAGGCGGCCCTCATCGGAGACAACGAAGCTGCGACCCGCGCCGCCACCGAAGAGTTATTGCAAATCGTCGGCTGTGACCCTCACTACTCCTGGAGCGTAGCCGAATGCTACTCCCTCCTCGGCGACCCCAACACCGCTCTCACATGGATCGAGAAAGCCATGGATCGAGGCTTCATTAACTTCCCCATGATCAACAACTGGGATCCACTTTTAGACAACGTCCGGAAAAATCCCGGATTCAGTAGTCTCGCCGAGCGCCTGCATACTCTATGGGCGAACTTCGAGGTCTAGATGTCTACTCGCCGCGCCGCAGCAAGCAAAGGCAGAGCGCACCTTCGGGGCTGGGAACACACACATCTCAGGGGCGCCAAACCAGCAGCGGCGAACGTTAGCCCAACCGAACTTCTCGAAGTCACCCTCGTCCTGCGCCCCCGCAAAACGATCTCGGCCACTCGAAACCCCAGGCATCTCACCCACAAAAAGTTCGAGTCGCAGCACCGTGCCAGCACCCCGGACGTCGCACGTATCCGCAAATTCGCCGCCGCGCATAATCTCACCATCGCGCATGACGCCTCACACCGCCGAGTCATCGTCCTCAGCGGCTCAGCCCAATCCTTCGCGCAGGCATTCGACGTCGACTTCACCCATTACCATCATCCGAAAGCATCCTACTTCGCGCCATCCCGCCGCCCCTCCGTACCTGCCGAACTGGAAGACATCGTCGAAGCAGTCTTCGGACTCAGCGATCAGCCAACGGCACGCCGTCAAAGCATCTGGAAGACAGCGAAGCCCCGTGGCGCTCCACGCTCCATCCTCGAACTCGCAATAGCCTACGCCTTCCCCCAAGGCACAGACGGCGCAGGCCAAACGATCGGTCTTATCGAACTAGGCGGAGGCTTCAACCCAGCCGACGTCGACGAGTTCTGCGCGCGCCTCGGTATCCCCACCCCGCTCATCACCGTAGTCGGCATCAAAGGCGGAGCCAACCAGCCCGCTCCCCCTCGCGACGTTCGCCTCCTCCTCGACTTTGTCAACGGGAAGAGAACTCTCTCACCCCAACAGCAAAGCTCCGCAGCCATCGAAGCCGCACAGTGCACCGTCGAAGCCACCATGGACATCGAGATCGTCGCTGCACTCGCCCCCGGCGCGAACATCGTCGTCTACTTCGCCACCCCGGACGAGCAGGGCATCTACAACGCCATCACCCGCGCCATCCACGACGAGCAGAACCGCCCCAGTGTCCTCTCCATCAGCTTCGGCGAACCCGAAATCGCCCTCTCCGACGCCTATATTCGCGCTATCGATAAAGCCCTGCTCGCCGCCTCTCACCTCGGCATCACCGTCCTCGCGTCCTCCGGAGACGCAGGCGCTCTCAACAACTCCCCCGACAACCTCCCTGCAGTTAACTTTCCCGCCAGCAGCCCCTACTGCCTGGCCTGCGGAGGCACCACAGCCAAACTCTCAAGTTCCCACGACAAAGAGGAGATCGTCTGGAACTCCCGTCACCACGGCATTAAGGGCACAACCGGAGGCGGAGTTAGCCGCAAGTTCCCCATCCCTACATGGCAAAGGCAAGTACGCGTTCCCCTCGGCCCCACAGGCAAGCGCGGCCGCGGAGTCCCTGACATCGCCGGCCCCGCCGATCCCCGCTACGGCTGCGAGATCCTCGTCGCCGGAACCACCTGCACATCCGCCGGAACCAGCGCCGTCGCCCCTCTCTGGGCCGCTCTCATCGCCCGCTGCAACCAGTCCTTGTCCACACGTTGCGGCCATCTCAACCCGCTACTCTACCGCCTCGCACAACGCGGTTCACCCGCATTCAAACCCGTCACCAAGGGCCACAATGACATCTATCAAGCCACCGAAGGCTGGAACCCCTGCGCCGGCCACGGCACCTTCCATGGCGAACATCTCCTCCGGCACCTCAAGCCCCGCCTCTCCAAAAAACGCTAGCCTCGTCCAAGACTCAGCCGTCCCCTCAGATTCCGGCAAAGAAACTATTTCCCAATTGCACTCGTCACAATATATAAATCTCTCGCGCAGGATTTATCAGAATCCCCTCCGCGCAACGCACAGTCCAGGAGCACCCAGCCGATGCCACGCCTTCTCACACTTCTCGCCCTCGCCTCCGCGCTCTCCCCATTTGCCCGCGCCCAGGCCCAGAATCAGGACCTCCCCACCTCATGGGTCGACAAAGACACCGGCCACCGCGTCATCCGATTCACCAACGAGCCCGGCTCCTCCGGCTTCTACTTCAACGTCAACGCCTACTCCCC
>DATDHL010000168.1:0-5653 GCA_036521575.1 Edaphobacter sp.
GTAGTTGTGAAGTTGCCGATGTTCTTCTGTTGAGCAGCCTGAATCCCGGCCAGCGGATTGGAGCTGCCGCTGGAGCAGCCAATGAGAGCAGTAGAGACGCCAGCGGCAAGTAAAGATCGGCAAGCCATTGATACTGAATGAATATTCATTTTCATGGCGACAGACTGCCCCCTTTTGAAACGCTCCGGACACCTCTGCGGTGTGCTGGCGGCCCTGTTTCTTCAGACGTGGCTTTGTATCACAGCGGGGGCGCGATGGGGAATGGGGGTGGCCGGAGCATTGGCAAGCCGGGACGGAGCGCGGACACCGCAAACGATCTCATAGGCGATGGTGTGGGCGAGGCGCGCGTGTTCCTCTGCGGTGATGCCGTCGCCCAGCAGTACGACCTCGTCGCCCACTGCGACGCCTTCAATGCCGCTTACGTCAACTACCGTCAGGTTCATCGAGACGCGTCCGACGACTGCAGCGCGCTGGCTCCGCAGGATCACCCAACCTCTGGCTAGCCCGGTTGGCGCCGAAAGCTCGCGCCTGAGGCCGTCCGCATAACCGACAGGCAGCAGTGCGAGCCGCATCGGCCGCTGCGCCACGAAGGTAGCGTTATACCCGACGGTCTCGCCTGTCTGTACCTCACGCAGGCCGATGACGCGGGTCTTCCAGGTCATCACAGGCTGCAGCCCGGGCCGCACCTGTGCTTCAGCGTGCTTGTCCTGCGAGCCGTCAGCGCACTCGATCGGCAGGCAGTATCCGTATAGCCCCAGTCCAGGCCGCACCATTGCCCGCGCACCATACTCGTCGGCCAACTGCCGCAGCCACACGAGCGCATCCGTCTGCGGGGACGCACTGTTGTCGATGGTCGACGAGTTCCCTGCATGGATCCAGGCTGGCCGAAACCCCGCAGCCGCGACCTCGCGCATGGCCTGCTCAAATCGCGCCTGCTGCTGAAGCGTCTGTTGCGAGCCGGCTACTTCCGCGGAGGCAAAGTGTGTCATCACGCCGTCGAGCACGAGGCCACGCTGTTCGCCGAGGTGATCGAGCACGGCACTTAGCTCCGCTCCTACGCGAGCGCCCTGTCGCGCCATCCCGGTGTCGATCTCAAGATGAATCCTAAGTTGTGATCCGGCACCGCGACGAGCAATCGCATCGGCCAGCCACTCCATCTGCTGGCGGTCCCACACTACAGGGACCAGTTCGTGATGCACGATGGCATCTGCATCCTCAGCCAGCAGGCCGGACATCACCAGAATGTTCGGTTGGTCCGGCGATGAGATTCCAGCCGCCGCCAGCGCCTCGCGGACCGCGATACCCTCGCGTGCGTCTGTCACGCCGAGCCATCGCGCTCCGGCTCGCACCAGCACAGGAGCGCAGACCGCCGCGCCGTGACCGTACGCATCGGCCTTCACAACCGCGAGCACCGATATGCCGGGACCTGCTGCCTCCGACAACGCCTTGTAGTTTGCCGCGAGCCGTTGCTCTGAGACCTCCACCCAACTCTTCACACTGTCTATCCTAATCGCGGCCCTGCAGTATGACGTACATTTGCGCCCACACCATGCCGACCGTTAAGATCAGGACGGGAAACGAGGGACCAATTCAATGGAATTGAACACAACGGCGCGCCGCACGGAAGATATCGCGCTCGATCTGCTTAAGTTCGTCGCCGCACAGGCCAATATTGGCAGCAAGGCCGCCGGTTCGACCGGATTTGTCGGTTCGACTGGAGCCAAGCCTGAGGACCAGGTGACGCAATTGCTCGAACTTTACGCCCGGTGCCGTCAGGCCGTCGAGGCGCCGGTCCCCTCGAAGTAGTGTCCGCCTCGCAGCCATTGCGGGTCGCTGTCGTCGGCGCCGGAGCCTTCGGGCGCAATCACCTTCGTGTCTATCGCGAGCTGGAGCAGGCTGGTCAGGCTATCGAGCTGGCCGGTGTGGTGGATCGCGATCCGGCGACGCTGGCTGCTGCGTCGGAGAAGTTTGGCATTCCGGGATTCGAGACCATTGAGGCTTGTCTTGCTGCGGTGGGCAGGCTGGATGCCGCTTCTGTCTGTGTGCCGACGGTGCATCATGCCACGGCTGCGGAGCCATTGCTGGTCGCTGGCGTCGATCTGCTGGTTGAGAAGCCGCTGGCCGCGAACCTTGCCGATGCCGATCGCATCCTTGAGCTGGCTCGTGCGCATGATCGCGTCGTACAGGCGGGGCATCTGGAGCGCTTCAATCCTGCGGTTACGGCGGCGCGGAGTCAGTTGCATCAGCCTATGTTTTTTGAGGCGCATCGGCTGAGTGTTTTTACGCCGCGCTCGCTCGATGTGGACGTGGTGCTCGACCTGATGATCCACGATTTGGACATCGTGTTGAGCCTTGTCGCTTCGCCGGTTCGCGAGGTGCGGGCGGTTGGTCTGCCGGTGCTCTCGCACAAGGTCGATATTGCAAACGTTCGACTGGAGTTCGAGAACGGCTGCGTCGCCAACTTCACGGCCAGCCGCGTCAGCACGGAGCGCGTACGAAAGCTGCGGTTCTTCCAGCCGCATCAGTACCTCTCGCTGGACTTCGCCCGGCAGGACCTGCTGATGATCGACGTCACGGCGGCGGCGGGGATGGATCCGGCACAGCTGGCTGCGTTGGCTCAGCTTGCCCAACAGGCTGGACAGCATCCTTCGGCGGGCCTGTCGCTCAAGAAGGTTCCGGTCGAGCCGGGGGAACCGCTGCGGATTGAGATCGAGTCGTTCCTGGAAGCGGTTCGTAACCGTACGAGGCCGCTGGTCTCTGCTGAGGATGGCCGGGCTGCGCTGGCGCTGGCGCTCGAGATCAATCAGGCGATCGCTGCCCATGCTGCTCGTACCGGACTTTAGGGGTACCCCCCTCCCCCGTACTTAGGTCTCAAAGTATTCAAAGTAAATACTTTAGGTCCGGACTTAGGTCTAGACCTATGGTGCAATGAAGAAGCCCGGCGCGGTGCCGGGCTTTCTCTTTTTGCTCTATTTCCATTATAGCGAATTTGGTGAAATTAATATGCAGATGTATGTTGATGATTCTTTGTGACTTACTCTGATTCGGGGCTTGACAGGCTTTTTGAGGGAGTGGACCCCTTGGCCTCTGGCGCACGATCTGCTTCTTCTAAGAGTGAGCGGCAGGGGGTAAGAAAGGCGTGCCCCAGGGGCTAAAGCCCCGCATCACTGGCTATACCCCGAGAGACCCAAGGCTAAAGCCTTGGGCTATCTGGATGCTGTTGGAAACCCACTTCATCCCCGAATGGGGAAGCCACTTCATCACCTGAACGGGGGAAGCCTACTTCATTACCTGGATGGGGATGCCTTCGGGGATTTTTAGTTCGAACTGGTCGTCTTCCAGTTTCTGGTTGAGCGTCAGTTTGATGATGGTTACGGTCAGGCTGTAGTGGTCGCGCGGGCGTTGGATGACGATGGTCGTGGGGAAGGGAATGTTATTGAAGAGCTGATAGTTGCTGTAAAGGGCCCGGGTGGCGACGACACCGTCCTTGTCGTAGATGTCCTGTTGGAAGGGCAGCAGGTCGGTGCTATTGATGTGGATCACGCGGAGGGTGCGGACGATGCTGCCCTCGGGCTGCGCCAGCACCTGGAGGGCGTATGCGGGTTCCTCGATCAAATCCTTCTTCTTCTTGCCGCTCTCCATGACGCGCGTGTCGGTGGTCATGGAGAGGATCTGGCCGGGACCTTGCCCGCGGATGAACATGGAATCGAAAAAGACGGAGGGGCGGAGATTTTCGAGGCCGTTTTTGGAGGGCTTTGTTACCTCGTTGGTCCCGACCATCGCCTTGCTTTTGGGCGGTATCAGCAGCTTAAAGTTGGTGCCGTCGCTGACCATGTCGAGCGCGGTTGAGCCGAGCACGGGAACGCGCAGCAGCACGCGGAGATCGTTTGGCCTGCGCATGAAGATGTAGCCGGCGAGGCTGGTGTACTCCTTTTCGTGGCCCTCAAGACCGCCGCCGGTCGTGGCTGCAACGGTGACGGAAGCGTTGAATGTCTGGATGGCCTCGTAGCGCGCATTAAGCTGCTGCGACATGGCATCGAGCGATGTGCTCATGATGACATCGGCGATGCGGGTCTTGGGGACGGTGCGTGTACGGGACAGGCATCCAGTGAGTGCTGGAGCCAGGCCTATCAATCCCATGACACACGCTTGTCGAATCTTTATCGGCACGAACTTCAAGTATATCTATCCCTTGGCGCAAGTTCTGCCGCGCAAAGCATGGAGAATGTTTCTTTATACATTTTGGATGTCTGCGGGAACGAATAAGGTTCCCGGAGTTTTCAGCAACTTCCACAGGCGCTACCGCTGCTGAGCCCTCTGCGCCTGACGGTAGGCCTGGACCTGTTCAGCGTGCTCCTTAAGGTCGGCAGAGAAGCGGCTGTGACCGGCTGCATCGCTCACAAAATAAAGGTAATCGGTCTGGGTGGGGGCGATGGCGGCCTTAAGTGAGGCTACTCCTGGGTTTGCGATGGGGCCGGGGGGCAGGCCGGTGTGCTTGTAGGTGTTGTAGAGCGAGGGAGACTGCAGGTCCGAGGCGTAGATGGTTCCCCGCCAGCGGTTCTCGAGCAGCGCGGCGTAGATGACGGAGGGGTCGGTGGCGAGCGGCATCCCCTTGGCGAGGCGGTTGACGAAGACTCCGGCTACAAGGGGACGCTCGGCGCTCTGGCTGACCTCTTTTTCGACCAGCGAGGCCATTGTGACGGTGCGGAAGATGTCTCCAGTGAGGCCGAGCTGGGTGCTGACCTGACGGAAGCGGTGGACCATTGCGGTGAGGATCTGTTCGGGCGTGGTGTGGCGGGAGAAGTGATATGTGTCGGGGAAGAGGAAGCCTTCGAGCGACTCGGGTTTGGTGTCGCCGTTGGCGGTCCACTCGGCGATGAGCTCGGTGTGCTGGCGGGCGGCGGCGAGAAAGGCGTCGCGTGAGCCGAATCCGGCGGCCTCGACTGCCTGGGCGATGTCGAAGATGTTGTAGCCCTCGGGGATGGTGAGGGAGCGGGTGTAGACGTCGCCGCGCACCAGCCGGGCGTAGACCTCAGGCATGGGGACGGGGTGGTCGAAGCGGTACTCTCCGGCTTTGAGGGTTCCGCCTTTAATCAGGCGCAGGAGGTCGAAGCCATAGCGGCTGCGGATGATGCCGTTCCGCTCGAGCTGCGCGGCGATTGCTTTGCTGCCGGTGCCGGTGGGGATGTCGACGAAGGTCTCGTTGGATGGACCGAAGGGCGCGTAGACGACATAGCCCGCGATGGCCAGAGCGATAAGAACAAGCAGCAGCAGGGTGCCCAGAAACTTCAAAACGTGCGCCTCCGTGAGTGCTTGGAGTCCTTGCGGGAGGTCTCTTGAGCACTGGTCTGCATCATTTTACGGTGTGGACGTTCCATTCAAGGCCGGGATCGCGGTGTTCGCATGTGCTTATCGGCATCGGGGGGATGGGCATGCACTGCGGGCCGAAAAAGATGATCGATCTGGCCGCGCCGTGTCGGTTCTGCAATCTTTTCTTGAAGGTAGGAGGAATCGACGTCCGGGAACTTGGACCTGCCGGGAGGGCAATCGAGGAACCGGCAACGCGGGATTTTTGCGTCCGCATCGTATAATCATGTTTTCACTTCAGCGCGCTGCCGCGTGTTTCATCTGCGAGCAGGCCAGCACCATCCGG
>DATDHL010000169.1:0-3351 GCA_036521575.1 Edaphobacter sp.
CCAGGCGGGGAGGTTGGCGAGGGTGTTGCTCCAGCAGAGGCTGAAGAGGCCGGCTTCGGCGGCGAGCCAGGCGTAGGTGCCTCCGCGCATCCAGTGGTTGGTGTTGCCGAGGGCTACTCCGCCGATGCCGTGCTGTTTGGCCAGGGTGATGGCGCGTTGCGTGGCGGCGTAGGCGTTGAGGTTGCCGATGCCTCGGTTGCCGTTCCAGCGTTCGATATTGCCGAAGGCTGTGGTGAGGGTGGGTTCGGCGTGGATGTCGATGCTGCCGTTGAGGACCATGGCTTCGAAGCGGGGGAAGCGGTTGAGGCCGTGGGTGTAGACGCCGTCGCGGGTGGTTTCGGCGATGATGCGGGCGGAGAGTGCGGCGCGGTCTTCGCGGAGGCCGAGGCCCAGCATGGCGCGGCGGAGAGCTTCGTAGAGGTCGTTGTAGGGGACTCGGAGCATGTGGGTTTAGATCCAGCCTCCGTCGATGATGTGGGTTTGGCCGGTGATGGCGGAGCTGTCGTCGGAAGCGAGGAAGAGCAGGAGACGGGCGACTTCTTCGGGCAGGATGTGGCGCTTGAGGGATTGTGCCGCGAAGATGCGGTCCATGTAGGCCGGAGACATGTAGAGGCGGTTCTGGCGTTCGGTGAGGATGGCTCCGGGGAGGACGCTGTTGACGCGGATGTTGGCGGGGCCGAGTTCGCGCGAGAGGGAACGGGTCATGGCGACGATGGCGGCCTTGGCCATGTTGTAGAGGGTAAGGTCGGGGGTGGGGATCATCCAGGCGATGGAGCTCATGTTGATGATGGAGCCTTGGCCTGCGGACTTCATGCCGGGAATGACTGCCTGGGCGGCGAAGAACTGGTGGGTCAGGTTCACGGACATGCGCTGGTTCCAGTATTCGGGGGTGACGTCTACGATGCGGTGGCGGTCGTCGCTGGCTGCGTTGTTGATGAGGACGTGGGGGGTGCCGAGGGTGGCGATGATGTCGGAGAGGGTGGATTGAAGGGCTGGGATGTCGGTGAGGTCGCAGCGGCGGTAGAGCGGTGGGTGGGTAGAGCGGGAAGTGAGGTTGTTGACGAGTGCGGTAGAGGGTTCGTCTGCGAGATCGAGGAAGGCTACGCGGGAGCCTTGCAGGGCGAAGTGTTCGACAGCGGCGGCGCCTATGCCTTGTCCGCCTCCGGTGATGAGGACCACTTTGTCGGCGAGGCTTGGGTAGGTCGCGAAGACGCTCGGTGGGTTCATAGAGAATTAGGTCAAACGATCGATTGACGGCCGTAGAAGAACATAAAAGAGCATACCCCAAGGGCTAAAGCCCCTTTTGTTGTGGCTGCTTGAGAGATCCGAGGCTGAAGCCTTGGGATACCTAGGTGCAAAAGCCGATTCGTTTGACATCACCTACCTAGTGGAGGAGGGGTGGGAGTTTGTCGCTGGCTCCGAAGAGGAAGATGACTCCGATGATGAAGCTGTAGGCCGCGGTGAGGGATGTGATGAGCGTCTGGAGGCGGGGGCGGTGGGTGCTGGAGGCGAAGATGCCGGATGCGCTGGCGGTCATGAGGGTGTTCATGATGAGGAGGCCAGCGATGAAGCTGAGGAGTCCGAGGAATCCGCGGCTGGTGCCGCCGAGGTTGGCGGCGAGGAGGAAGAGGAGGAGTTGGGAGGGGGTTTCGGCGCCGAGTCCGTGGATGATGCCTACGGTGAAGACGGAGGTTTGGTCGTAGCGGAAGGTGAAGGGATCGGGCTTTGGGGTGGAGGGATTGGCGAGGCGACGGATGCGCCATTGGGTGTAGCGTGCTCCGGAGATGAGGAGGGCGATGCGGCTGCGCGGAGGGAGGTGGTGGTGGCCGTGTTCGGATTTGCGACGGAAGAAGGAGATGAGGACGTAGATGGCGAGAGCGATGAGGGTGGCTCCGACGAGGCGCTCGCTGATGGCGTCCATGTGCTGGGGCAGGCCGAGGTGGAGAAAGATGACGGCGGCTCCGAGAACGGCGACGGTGAAGGCGTGGCCGAGGGCGTAGAGGAGACCGAGGCGCATGCCTTCTCGCCAGGTGCGTTGGACGGAGGTGATGTCGGAGATGGCGGCAAGGTGGTCGTAGTCGAAGCCGTGACGAAGGCCGAGGAGGGCGCAGGAGAAGAGTGCGAGTTCGAGCGTCGGCGACATTGTCTTCTGGTAGGGTACGGGGTGGTTCGCGGGTGCGCAAGGTGGCTGTAAGTGCGGCTTGGTTTCTATGGGTGAATTTTTAGCAATAGAATGGCGGTTGGATAAGTGAAAGGGGATTGGATGGATTTGGAGAAGGTAATGCGGGAGGTTGTGGCGCCAAGGCCTAAGGTGGCACGTCCAATTGTGGTGATTGGGTCGGGTGGGATTGTGCATGATTCGCATCTGCCGGCGTATAGGAAGGCTGGGTTTCCGGTTGCGGCGCTGGTGGATGTGAACCGCGAGAAGGCTGAGGGACTGGCGAAGGCGTTTGGGATTCCGTTTGCGACGAATTCAATTGCCGAGGCCATTAAGTATGCTCCGGCGAATGCAGTGTTCGATGTGGCGTTGCCCGCTAAGGCGATTGCGGGGGTACTGCCGCAGTTGCCGGATGGGGCGGCGGTGCTGATCCAGAAGCCGATGGGAGAGACGCTGGCTGAGGCGGTGGAGATTTTGAAGATATGCCGGGCGAAGGGGTTGACGGCGGCGATTAATTTTCAGTTGCGATGGGCTCCGAATATGCTGGCGGCTCGGGCATTGCATGGGTCGGGCGCGCTGGGTGAGTTGCACGACATGGAAGTGTCGGTCAGCGTGCATATGCCGTGGGAGTTGTGGAGTTTTTTGAGTACGGCTCCGCGGCTGGAGATTCTGTATCACTCGATTCACTATGTGGATTTGGTGCGTAGCTGGTTTGGGAATCCGCGCGGGGTGTATGCGAAGACGGTGAAGAGTCCGCGCACGGCGGAACTGGCGGCGACGAAGAGTGTGATCACGTTTGATTATGGGGATGATAAGCGCCTGTTTATTGCTTCGAACCATAGCCATGATTTTGATCCGAAGATGCAGCGGAGCTTTGTGCAGTGGGAGGGAATGACTGGGGCGATGCGTGCGCAGATGGGGGTGAATCTGAATTATCCGGTGGGGTTGCCGGATAACCTCGAGTACATCGTTCGTGGAGATGGTGGGTGGAAAGATGGGCCGGTGAGCGGGAACTGGTTTCCGGATGCGTTTATGGGGTCAATGGGGTCGTTGCAGATCTTGTACAGGCTGACCGCGACGACCCGGAGCATCCCGCTGGCCTCGACCAGCGCGTCCCGGCTGCCCTGGGCCTCGAAGTGGTCACGTGCCTCACGCAGCGGCAGCTTCATCGAGGTCGCCAGCCGTTCGTTCAC
>DATDHL010000170.1:0-3456 GCA_036521575.1 Edaphobacter sp.
GCCTCCGAGGTCATGCACGGAATCAAAAACGTAGGCGACGCCCCCGCGAACTACTTCGTCATCGCCATCGGCCGCGAATCAGGAATGACTCCAGTCGGAGGCGCAGTACGGTAAACAGTCGTCAGGCAGTGGCGGGAAACAGCCGATGAAAGTTGTCCGTGGTGATGGCCGCCAGTTCATCGGCTGAGATACCGCGAAGCTCAGCAAGCGACGCCGCAGTGAGGGCGACCAGCGCAGGCTCGTTACGCTCACCCCGCCGAGGAATCGGCGCCAGAAAAGGAGCATCCGTCTCAACCAGGATGCGATCGGCAGGAGCAAAAGCCGCAGCCTCGCGAATGGCGACAGCCTTGGGATAAGTCAGGTTGCCGGCGAACGAAAGATAGAAGCCGAGATCCAGCGAGCGCCGAGCCTCCTCAACACCTCCCGAGAAGCAGTGCATGATGCCAGCCAGCCCAGTAGGCCGCCAGTGCAGCGTAATCAGGTCCAGCGTATCCTGCCAGGCATCGGCAGGCCCAAACCTTGCCTTGGCCTGCGGAGTAGCCAGCTCAGACGTCCGGCAGTGGATGATGATAGGCTTGCGAGCCTCCGCCGCAATGTACATCTGAGCCGTAAACGCCAGCTGCTGCACCGGAATCTCAGGATTCTCCACATGGTAGTAGTCCAGCCCAATCTCCCCAACGCCCACACACTTGGGATCGCCAACAAGCCGGGCCACCTTGGCCAAAGCCCCCTCGGTAGCCTGCCCAGCCTCCTGCGGGTGGATGCCAGCAGTAGCAAAAATCTTCGGCAGATCAGGAGCGGACGGGGCATTGGCAAAGTCCAGCGCCTGATGCATCGTGTCTGGGCCTTCGCCGATACCGATCGCCAGAATAGTGCCGACACCAGCAGCCTGAGCCCGACGAAGAACCTCGCCGCGGTCGTCCGAGTAAAAGTCAAGATGAGCGTGTGAGTCAATGAGCATAGTTCTGTTTCAAGGGTACATCGACGGATGCCTCTTCACGCCCGCATCGTTCCCCCATCGAAAGGTCGAAAGATCGGTGCAATCGGTCCAAATCGGTGTTAAGCCTTTCCCTGCGGCATAATAGAATCGACAAGGAAAAACATCATGGCATCCGACAACAGTTTCGACGTAGTCAGCAAAGTAGAACTTCAGGAAGTCAAAAACGCCATCGATCAGGCGGCCAAAGAGATCCACACCCGCTTCGACCTCAAGGACTCCAAGTCCAAGATCGAACTCGAAGGCACCGACACCATCCAGCTGGCCTCAGGAAGCGACTACTCCCTCAAGGCCGTCGTCGAAATCCTCTCCCAAAAGCTCGTCAAGCGCGGAGTCTCCCTCAAAAACCTTGAGTTCGAGAAGATCGAGCCTGCAGCCAACTCCTCCGTCCGCCAAAAGATCAAGCTCGTCCAGGGCATCCCGTCCGAGAAGGCCAAAATCATCGTAGCCGCCATCAAGGACTCCAAAAAGAAGGCCCAGGCCAGCATCCAGGGCGACACCGTCCGCGTCGTCAGCAAAGACCGCGACACCCTGCAAGAGGTGATGGCCCTCCTGCGCGGCAAGGACATCGGCGTCGAACTCCAGTTCACCAACTTCCGCAGCAATTGATCCTTGCGATGACCGCATCAAAATTCTGCGCCCGATTTTCGGTCAGGTGCATCGGCCCGCGGAACCTCCTGTTACTCTAAATACGAGTGAGCACCCTCTCCAGCGCGACCGCCGCCGAAGTCTTCGAACTCCTCCGCGACGACCTCTCTGCCATCGAGCAGGAGTTCTCCCGCCAATCCGCCTCCAACGTCGCCGTCATCACCGACATCGCCCAATACCTCATCGCCGGCGGAGGCAAGCGCATCCGCCCCTTGCTGCTCCTCCTCTCCGCGAAAGCCCTCGGTTGTACCAGCCACTCCCGCATCCGCCTCGGTGCCGTCGTTGAGATGCTCCACACCGCCACCCTCGTCCACGACGACATCATCGATGAGGCGGACACACGCCGCGGCCGCCCCTCCTCTAACACCACCTGGGGCAACTCCAAGTGCGTCCTTGCCGGCGACTGGCTCTACATGCAGGCCTTCTCCACCGCACTCGAGGAACGCAACTTCCACGTCCTCGACCTCCTCATCTCGCTCACCCAGCAGATGGTCGAAGGCGAACTCCTCCAGATCGAAAAGCTAGGCCACCTCATCAACGAAGAGGAGTACTTCGACCTCATCTTCCGCAAGACCGCCTGCCTCTTCAAGGTCTCCATGCAGCTCGGCGCGACCATCACGCCCCACACCTACGGCGACCCCACCGAGATCGAGACCCAACTAGGCGAATACGGCCGCAACCTCGGCCTTGCCTTCCAGATCGTCGACGACATCCTCGACCTCACCGCCACCGAAGACGTCCTCGGCAAGCCCGTAGCCAGCGACCTCCGCGAAGGCAAAGCCACCCTGGCTGTCATCCACGCCCTCGAACGCGGCACCGGAGCCGACCGCGAAGCCATCCGCACCGTCCTCGCCGACCGCAGCTTCGACCGCGTCTCCCATCCCCAGATCATCGAGATCCTCCAGCGCCACGCCTCCATCGACTACGCCATGGACACCGCCTGCGCCTACGCCGAAGCCGCCCGCCAAAGCATAGCCGACCTACCCGACACCGAAGCCAAACGAGCCCTACTCTGGGTCCCCGGCTTCGTCACCACCCGCGACCGCTAAGAACTCTGCCAAAATACAGAATGCATCTGCGCCCACGCTCCCTTACTTTTCGGCGCACTAGCTCTCTCCTTCCTGGTCTTCGCAACATTCGGTTGCAACTCCAATTCCTCTGCGTTACCGCAAAACATTCATGCCGACCAGCTAAACGGCGCGAGGGTGATCACGAAACACCTGAAGGCTTCTACATCATAGACAGTAGAAACGCGCACAGCCGCTTTCATCGCGCTTTGCATATCTCTTATCCAAACAACAATGACAGTAGGCGAGCAGAAGTAGAAGGCGTCCCTCCCGGTGGCCAAATCATGATTCGTGGAATTCAGAACAATTTGGGCTGGCTTGGGCCTCTGCAGCATGAAATCGACTGGACCGACGGTTGCATCGCCGTCACCGACGCTGAGATCGATGAGATATGGAATCTTGTTCCCATTGGGACACCAATCGAGATTCGTCAATGAGCCCTACCACCACACGCGACCGCTAACCCCAATAGCAAGCCGTCTACAATAGCTGCATCATGGGCAGGCTTCTCCAGTCCGCGCTGTTAGCCTCATTCGCCACAGCCTGCCTCGCGCAAACAACCCCGCCCGACATCCAGAACACCCTGCACACAACGACCCGCCTCGTCATCGTCCCTACACTTGTCCAAAACCCCACCAACGAAGTCATCTACTCTCTCACGGCCAACGATTTTCTACTCACTGACAGCGGCACGCCCCAGAAAATCACTCTCGACGACGAGACCAAACCGCCGCTCTCTCTTGT
>DATDHL010000171.1:0-1751 GCA_036521575.1 Edaphobacter sp.
CATCTCCTGGGGAGCTCTCCGCTACGCCCTCCTCCAGGGTAAAAAGACTCACCTTCAAGGCCGCGAAGACCGCCTCCTCACCTTCCTCAGCGACAACAAAACCAAAGGCGACACCTCACCTCTCGACGACCAACTCCGCGACTTCGCCCTCGTCACCCACGAAGGCAACCTCTTCCACATTCACCGAGCCGACAACTCCTTCCTCTTTCCCGCTGAAAAGAACCCCGACCAACCGACCCCCGACTGGCTCCCGCCCAACAGCGAAGACTGCACCCAACCCACCTGGGCCACCGTCATCCTCGACCGCCAGCCCATCCTCGTCCTCTGCCACATCATCCAACTTAACGGCCAGCCTGTTCGCCTCCACCTCGGCGGCTCGCTCGAAGAGCAGTACGAAATCCTCCAGACCTACCGCAATGTTCTTCTCCTCCTCATGCCCGGCCTGCTCGTGGCCTCCGCGCTCATCGGCTACTTCCTCAGCCGCCACGCCTTCAAGCCCGTCGACCGAATGACCCGCGCCGCTCTTGGCATCGGCATCGGCAACCTCTCCGCGCGCCTACCCGTCCCCGCCGCCAAAGACGAGATCCAGCACCTCGCCGTAGCCTGGAATCAGCTCCTCGCCCGCCTCGAAGCCGCCGTCTCCCGCCTCAGCCAGTTCTCCGCCGACGCCTCCCACGACCTCCGCACCTCCATCACCGTCATGCTCGCCACTGCGCAGCTCTCCCTCCACCGCCAGCGCACGGAATCCGAGTACCGCGAAGACCTCGACAAGATCGTCACCGAGTGCCGCACCGCCGCCACCCTCCTCGACGCGCTCCTCTCCCTCGCCCGCAGCGACAACTTCATCCACGAGGTCGCCTTCAAGCCCATCAACCTCTCCGACCTCGTCGTCCACTGCTGCCGCCGCGTCGAAGACCTCGCCGAATCCAACGGCATCCTCCTCGACTGGCATCTCCCCCGCGACCCCATCTACATCGAAGGCGACGAACTCCTCCTCCAGCGCCTCCTCGGCATCCTCCTCGACAACGCCATCCGCTACACTCCCCAACACGGCGAGATCCGCGCCGAAATCTCCCTCCTCGACAATGAACCCACCATCACGGTCCGCGACACCGGCATAGGCATGAGTGAAGATGTCCGCCAACGAGTCTTCGACCGCTTCTATCAGGCCGATCTCCGCGAGCGCAAAACCCAAGCCGGCAGCGGCCTAGGCCTCTCCATCGCCCGTTGGATCGCCAACGCCCACCACGCCGCCCTAACCGTCGAGAGCACCCCCCTCAAAGGCTCAGTCTTCCAAATCCGTTTCCCCGCCACAATTCCCACCCCAACCACCGAGTCCAGAGAACAAGCCCTCCGCTAACCCCGCCTGATGGCAGTTGCCTTTCTTGTTTGTCATCCCCGAAGTGGATCTGCTCCTGCCGTTGCATTTGCATTTGCTCGTCATTCTGAGCGGAGCGAAGAATCCCTGTATTTCCGAGGGGAGCGAAGCGACCCGAGCGTCTTCGAAATCCGGGAACAATCCCCCCACCCACCACGTAACCACACCCACGGGAGAAACCCATGCCCTCTCACGGACAAGACCTCGCCTACATCCTCCGTCGTCTAGCCAGAACCCCCGCCTTCGTCCTGGCAGTCATCATCTCCATCGGCCTTGGCATCGGAGCCAACGCCACCGTCTTCTCCATGATCAGCAAGTTCGTCCTAAGCTCCGCGCCAGTCGGCGACCCCGCCACGCTCATGAGCATCCACAC
>DATDHL010000172.1:0-2674 GCA_036521575.1 Edaphobacter sp.
TGTCGACATGAACAGGCCGAGCCTGTTGCTGACTCGTATCCGCAAAGAAAACGGCGTTGTGGTTTCGGCGCATGTCGGCGGCGGTTGCGTGCAGATGATGGAAGGAACGTTTCGGCTGGCGGGCGAGGGGTGAAGGCCGAGGTCGCCGTCAACGCAACGCCCGTCATTCCCCGATGCGCAATTGCACATCTGAGGATGGGCCACCGACCTCGGGTTTACCCGAGTTCGGCAATATCATCATCCAAGTCGGCAACAGCCGACTTGGATTCCTAGTTGCGTGCCGAGTATGAACGACAGCTTGGAGGTGGAAGTCCTCTATCCAGCCTGATGGCGGTGAAGGATTAGCGAAGCGCAAGGGCGTCATCGCGAGGTGGGGTCTGAAGAAAGCGTGGAGCAAAGCCGCGGCCCGATGGACAAACACCGGATAACGAGGCCTACCCGGCCGGACGAGCGAGCAACTGATCGCGAAGTCCACGGTCATCAAGGGCCGGGGTGGTAAATTCGGCGGGCGTGCGGTGAAGGCGGTCGGTCTTACCTCGGGAGGTCTGCGCTGTGTCCCGGCAACGGGACTGAGGCCGTCGTAAGGCGGTCTGACCGCAGCGCAGAAGTCAGCAGAGGGCATAGTGGGCGGCAGCGCGCCGCCGAAGGCCCGAACGGTGGAAGAGGCCAGTAGAGCGGCGATCTCGTGCGAACCATGCGGCAGAAAGATCAAATCAAACTGAACTTGGGTACCGACGCGAAGGGTGAAGCCCGAAGCGCCGCCAGCCAAGAGTCCGAAGCATGCACGGCGGAAGCCTGTCTCGAACGCCCGGCGGTCGCAGGGCCGTCGATGGAAGCAGTTCTCGAGCGTGAGAATCTGAAGCAAGCGTTGGCGCAAGTGAAGCGCAACAAGGGTGCGGCGGGCGTCGACGGAATGACCGTCGGCGACCTGCCGAGCTACCTGAAGGAGCATTGGCCCACGATCCGAGGTCAGCTGCTTGACGGCACCTACAAGCCTCAGCCGGTGCGGCGGGTGGAGATACCAAAGGCGTCGGGCGGCCTGCGGCCGCTCGGTATCCCGACGGTGCTCGACCGCTTCATCCAGCAGGCGGTGATGCAGGTGTTGCAGGCGGACTGGGACGGAACGTTCTCCGAGGCGAGCTTCGGCTTCCGGCCGAGGCGCTCGGCACATCAGGCGGTGGAACGGACGCAGGCGTATATCGCGTCCGGACATGCCGTCGTGGTGGATATCGATCTGGAAAAGTTCTTCGACCGGGTCAACCACGACATCCTGATGGGGCTCGTTGCCAAACGGGTCACTGACAAGCACCTTCTGAAGCTCATCCGCGGATTCTTGAATGCGGGTGTGATGGAGGAAGGGTTGGTCAGTCCGACGGAGGAGGGCACGCCGCAGGGCGGTCCGCTCTCGCCGCTGCTGTCGAACCTGATGCTGGATGTATTGGACAAGGAATTGGAGAAGCGCGGCCACCGTTTTGTGCGCTACGCCGACGACTGCAACATCTATGTGCGCAGTCAAAAGGCGGGCGAGCGAGTGATGGCCGGGATCGAACGATTCCTCGAAAAGCGCCTCAAGCTGAAGGTCAACAAAGCGAAGAGCGCGGTCGCCAAGCCGAGCGTCCGTAAGTTCCTGGGCTTCAGCTTTACCTTCGGAAGCGAACCCCGGCGGCGCATTGCGCCGCAGGCGATCGCCCGCTTCAAGGCGAGAGTTCGGGAGCTAACGCGGCGCTCGTGCGGATGCAGCCTCGCGCAGATCGTCAAGGAGTTGTCCGTCTACCTCATCGGGTGGCGCGGCTACTTCGGCTTCTGCCAAACCCCGTCGGTGTTGCGTAAGCTTGACGAGTGGCTCAGGCGGCGGTTGCGCGCCATCGCCTGGAAACAGTGGAAGCATGGACGCGCTCGCTTCGCCGAGCTGCGACGTCGCGGCGTCGGCCGGGACCTGGCGGCACAGACCGCCGGAAGCCCTCATGGCCCATGGCGGCTCAGCAACAGCCCAGCGCTCTCCCTCTCGCTGCCAAACGCCTACTTCAGATCACTCGGCCTGACTTCCGTCGCGGAACTACGACATGCATAATCCATCGAACCGCCGTATACGGACCCGTACGTACGGTGGTGTGGGAGGGGCGGAGCCGCGAGGCTCCCCCCTATCCCGATTGAGGTCGAAGCAATGAACGCGCACAAGATGGCGCGCGGCTTCCGGTCCAAGGCTTTTTCTGATTTATTCATGCTTCGCCGGCGAGAAACCAGGCCCGTTTCGCTCTCCGTTTCGCCGTCAACGGACTGGATCCGTCACAAACCGAGGGGATGGCATGTCGATGGATGATGAAAGAGCCGTGACCGCTCCGAGGCCGATCGCCGAGATCGCAAGCTATCACGCCCACGTCTATTATGATCCAGCCGCCACGCGGTCCGCTGCCGAGCAACTACGCGCCTGGATCGGCGAACGCTTTCCGGTGCAGCTTGGCCGCTGGCACGATGCGCGGATCGGCCCTCACGACGCGGCGATGTTCCAGGTCGCCTTTGCCAACGACGTCTTCGCTACATTGGTGCCGTGGCTGATGCTCAACCATGGCGGCTTGAGCATCCTCATTCATCCCAACACGGCAAATCCGCGCCGGGACCACGTCGTCGACCCCTTTTGGATCGGAACACGCCTCGCGGTCCACGACGAGAAGCT
>DATDHL010000173.1:0-1946 GCA_036521575.1 Edaphobacter sp.
AGTCCCGTTGCTTGTTGCGCTTGCGTTCCGCTACCCGCTTGTACACACGCGAGAGATGGATGTAGCGGCGGGATTTCTTCTTGCAACGATCCCGCTTCGAGCGGATTTTGTCCAATTGTGTGTTGTGCCAGCGGTAGCCCCGAAAGCCGCCGATGTGGTAGAAGCGTCCCTGGTCGTTGACGCCGGTTGCCAGCGTTTTGATGCCCAGGTCGAAGGCCACGATGCCATCGTCTCGCATGGCATGTATCTTCCGTTTTGTTAGCTTCTTGGGAGGCTTGTGCTCATCGTCTTTGACGTCCTGCTCTGCATCGTCGTACACGAACGAGCAGTAGTAGTTCCCTCGCGCATCCCTGGACACGGCCGCCTCGTGAAAGTGGTCGGGAGGGGTTTCGGTGAGGTGCGCGACGATATTCGGGTAGAGTTTTGGTCGCGATCAAAGGCATCCCCGAGCTCTCCGAGACCGTAGCCCTCCTCACCGACGGCCGCTTCTCCGGAGCCACCCGGGGCCTGATGGTCGGCCACGTAGCCCCCGAAGCCCAGCTCGGAGGCCCCATCGCCGCGGTACGCGAAGGCGACACGATCACCTTCGACATCCCCAACCGCGAACTTCGCCTCGACGTAGCAGCTGAAGAGATCGCCGTACGCCTCAAATCATGGAAGGCCCCGGAACCACGCTACAAACGCGGAGTCTTCGCCAAGTACACCAACAGTGTAAGCAGCGCCAGCGAAGGAGCTGTCACAACGTAGTCGTTTTGCTTAAGGGCACGGCTTCAGCCGTGCTGCAATATCAAACCAGCAGAAACGGGGCTTTAGCCCTGAGGTTCACTTTGAACTTTCTCAATCGTTTTCTGAAATCAAAGGTCACAGACGCTCCGGCTTATTCGTCGGACGAGCAGGCTGTCTTGATTTACATCGACGGAGAAGATTTAGAAGGTTCAATTCCTGTTCAGGAAGCACTGATCGACTTGTTGGAAGACGAATCTGCAGGAATGTTCGACGGCAATGAAGTCGGAGGCGGCAAAATCGTTCTGTTTCTTTATGGCCCTGATGCTGAACTACTTTACCAACGCATTGAGCCTGTTCTTCGTGCGGACGCATTTTGTCATGGCGCAAGAGTCATCATTCGCTGGGGAGGTCCCGGCACACCACAACGCGAAGTTAATTTGTAGTCCTGTAGTCGCTAGAACCGCGCAACAAAAGGAGAACCCGATGGCAGATAAAAATCAACACCCCACCTTGACCGGCTCCGAAATCCTCTGGGCCACGCTAGTAGGCGAAGGTGTCACCGAGGTCTTCGGCTACCCCGGCGGAGCCATCCTCCCGGCCTACGACGCCCTGCGCAAATTCCCGATCCACCACATCCTCGTCCGTCACGAGCAGGGTGCCGCGCACATGGCCGACGGCTACTCCCGCGCATCGGGCAAGGTCGGCGTCTGCATGGCCACCTCCGGCCCCGGCGCCACCAACCTCGTCACCGGCATCGCGACGGCCATGCTCGACTCCATCCCCATCATCTGCATCACCGGGCAGGTCTCCTCCAAGGTCCTCGGCTCCGACGCATTCCAGGAGATCGACATCACCGGCATCACCCTGCCCATCACCAAGCACAACTTCGTCGCCACCCGCGCCGAGCACATCGCACCCATGCTGCGCGAGGCCTTCCAGATCGCCAAATCCGGACGCCCCGGCCCCGTCCTCGTCGACATCACCAAGGACGCCCAACAAGGCACCGCCCTCTTCAACTTCGACGACGCCGTCCCCGCGCCCTACCGCCCGCACCCCATGCTGCGCGCCGAATCCGCGTCCATCACACAGGCCATCGAGCTCATCAAGGCCGCCAAGAAGCCCATCATCCTCGCGGGCCACGGCATCAACCAGTCCGGCGCCGAGCGCGAGGTCATCGAGTTCGCCGAACGCCAGCAGGTCCCCGTCGCCAGCACTCTGCT
>DATDHL010000174.1:0-2398 GCA_036521575.1 Edaphobacter sp.
CGGTCTCCGTATCGTCTCCAGCTTTAAGATCAGCCTTCTCGGCGGCGCACAGCGGCAGGAAGATGTGGTCGAAACCACTACCCAGATCCTTCCAGGCGGTCACTGGATGAAGCTAACGCCACGTCAGTCGCTAAGCTTCGGCGAGTACGCTCTGATGGAGGTTATCTCCGACAAAGACGTCAATCTTGGCGTGTGGGACTTCGGCGTCCATCCGATCGCCCCGGAGAATCGCGATGTCATCAAACCGGAGCCCAGGCATCGTCTGACACTCGAGCGCCACCGTCCCGAATAAGTATCGGCATCCGGTCAAACCGGGAAGTTGCTTGATCCGCTGAGCGCGTCGACCGCACTCCCCAGGGCCGAGACCGACTGGCGTGAATTCCTCGGCACCGCCGCGGTGCGTTCGCGCTGCATCATCAGCCCGCGGCCCATCACTGCCACGTTATCGCGCGTCGTCTTGGCCTCGTACATCATTGTGTCGGCTGCCCTCAAAATCGCGGCTACGGAATCGCCATCTTCAGGATAGGTCGCCAGACCAAAGCTGCCAGAGAGTGCAAGCGAAAGAGACGCCCCCTCCAGAAAGCGCGCCGACCGAAGATCGTTGCACAACGCCATCGTTGTTCCAGTTGCTGCGGCCTTTCCCATGCCAGGCAGCAGTGCGACGAACTCATCGCCGCCATAGCGGAACGCCGCATTCGCCGGCCCCATGGCACGTTTCAGCATGTTACCCACCTCAGCCAACAGGCGGCTCCCGATAAGGTGACCATGCGTATCGTTCACCGTCTTGAAGTAATCGAGGTCGACAAACAGCAGGCTGAACTCCCTGTTCTGCGTTACCAACTCGTCCAGCATGGTGTAAAGATGGCGCGCATTGAACAATCCCGTGACGTCGTCGGTGATGGTCAACTCCTGAATCAGCGTCATCGAGCGTGCGTTTTGAATCGCAATCGCCGCGTAATCGCACAGAATGCGCAGAAACGAGATCGAGTACTCCGACAACAAATCCAGCTTGCTGTTCAACAGTTGAATTACGCCCAGCGTCTTATTTCCGGAACGCACCGGGACGCACGCAATCGACTGAATGTGCAGGTCTGGGTGTTTCGCCGCGAACGCGGACCAGTGAGCATCCAGCGCCACGTCCGGCACAACCAGTGGATTACCCGTCGCCGCAACCCATCCCGCGACACCTTCGCCAAGCGGCACCCGCAGCCCCTTCAGGCTCTCGGCATTTTCCCCCACCGCGATCGCGTAGTAGAGTTGGCCAGCCGCTTCATCCACCATCAGCAGTGACCATCGCTCTGGCCCGAAGAAGTTCGCCATCTTGTCCATGATGGCGCCCAGAATCTCCTCGAGCTCCAGGCTGGAAGTCAATGCACGCGCAACATCATGGAAGACCCGCAGATGGTCCATCTGCCGGCTCTCAATTACCTCGAACTGCTGTCGCCGATCTCTCAAAATCATCCCCAGGAAAAGAAATCCAATCATGCAAATACTTCAAATACAAATCGTCCGAAAGTCTGTTAAACAACAATACTCAACCGCCAATATGAACCATATTTCGTGACGGTTTTTCAAAATCCGGTTCTCCGATGTGGTGACGCTCTTCTTTCCTCAACACAATTTTCCATACATACGCAGATAACTCCGCATCGGTTCCCCCCCGCCGCATCAAGCCATACAGGTCATGATCGCTCTGCGAGAACAAACAAGTCCGGATCTTTCCATCCGAAGTCAGACGCACCCGGCTGCAGTGTCCGCAGAAAGGCCGCGACACCGGCGCAATAATTCCAATCTCGCCGACTCCGTCATCGAAGGTAAATCGTCGTGCAGTCTCGCTTGCAGCGGTCGGTGGCAGCTCAACCAGCGGACGAAACGCATTCAGCCGGTCAACAAGCTCGTCCATGCGAACTACCGTCTCAGGCTTCCAGCTGCGGTCTTCTTCCAGCGGCATGAACTCAATAAACCGGACGATGACCCCTTCGCGCCGTGAAAACTCCGCAAATTTCTCAATCTCTCCATCGTTGAACCCCCGCAGCAAAACACAGTTCACCTTCACCGGCCCCAGCCCCACTGCCTGAGCCCTCCGCATCCCTGCAAGCACCTTGTCAAAACTCCGCGGAACCCGCGTAATCGCCGCAAAGATCTCCGGATCCACCGCGTCCATGCTTACCGTCACGCGATTCAGCCCCGCATCCTTCAGCGGAGCAGCCAACCCTTCCAGCAGATGCCCGTTCGTCGTCAGCGCAATATCCAGCGGCAATCCATCTTCGGAGGGCGTCCCATCATGCAGAAAAGCAGTCCGCATCTTCGCCAGCTCGCCGACCATCTCCACCAGTCCTGAACGAAGCAGCGGCTCGCCCCCCGTCAGCCGAACCTTCTCAATCCCCAGCGAGACGAA
>DATDHL010000175.1:0-4976 GCA_036521575.1 Edaphobacter sp.
TACGGAGACCCCTCCATATCGATCCGCACAAATGACTTCGCGTGATCCGCATGCTCCACCATCTCGCCGACGATGCGCTCCGCCAGCGCCGGATCGAAATCCATACCCACCTGCGTCAACTTCACGCTGACATTCGCGTTCAACCCGCGCTCTTCAATCGCATCCAGCAGCCGGTGATAGATCTCCGCCGAAGCCCGAGCCTCCGACTCCTGCCTCACGCTCTCGCCCAGCGAATCCAGGCTAACCGCAATCCCCTCCCGATTCACCCGCTCACAAGCCCCCAGCGCATCTTCCACCGACATCCCGGCGACAAACCGCCCCGACAACTTCCGCCCCACCGCCGACCGCTCCGAGAACGACCGCAATCTCCTGTTTTGAGACAGCGCAATAAATAACGAACGCAACAAAAGCAATACCCCTGGTACCGCCATCAAGACGGCCAAGGGTATTGTTTCATGCAGCTCCGATCAACGGAAAGAGACAGCCCGTCCAGGCCTGCTACTTCGAAAAATCAACCTTCGGAGCAGTCCTCGCGCCAGTATCCGCCGTGTAGTACTCGGTCTTCGGCTGGAAGCCAGCAATGCCAGCCCAAATGCTGTTCGGGAACTGCTGGATAAACGTGTTGTAGTCACGAATGGTCTCGTTATATCTGCGACGAGCGATAGCGATCCGATTCTCCGTCCCTGCCAGCTCATCCTGCAGCCGCATGAACTGGTCATTGCTCTTCAGTTGCGGATAGTTCTCCTGCATCCGCATCAAGGGCAGCAAGGCCACGTTCAACCGGTCGTTCGCAGCTAGCTTCTCGTCAGGCGTCTTGGCCGTCATCAAGCCGGCCCGAGCATTGGCGATCGCCGTAAGAATGCTCTCCTCAACATTGGCGTAACCTTTCACGGTCGACACCAGGTTAGGAATCAGGTCATACCGTCGCTGCAGATTCACATCAATCTCGGAGAACGCCGCCTGTACGTTTTGATTCTTGGCGACCATCTGATTCTTCGCAGTGATATAGCTGCCGCCGCCCAATATAACAACCAGGATAAGAAGACCTACAACGCCAAGCACAACCCATAACGATTTCATGTTCCCTCAATTTCCCTTCGTCTGAAGTTTCGATGTGGTTCTTAGGCAGTTCTACCGGCTGTACTGTATCACTACCGAAATAAGCTACCCCTTCCTAGCGAATCGTGTGGTTTACATAGGAGCCCTCAAAAGTCCCCGCTCGCCCCCCCGCCGCCGGAGCTTCCTCCGCCAAAACCGCCAAAGCCACCGCCCCCATCATCTCGGTCTCTCCCGCCGCCCCCAGAGTAGCCGCCGCGCCCGCGACCCCCGCCCATCAGGTTCCCGAGCAGGAAGAAGATCAACCCCACATTCCCGGTCTTCACCAGGAAGAACAGAACCAGCAGAATCGCCCCGCCTCCAAGCACAATCTGAAAGAGACTGAGATGGGCCGGTTGGGACACTGGCTCGCGACGATAGCTGTGAACCGGTTGACTCAGCGTCAGGGTGACGCCTGCATCCTTAGCGATGACCTGGGCGATCTGCTGGACGCCCAGCGGAATGGCGGTGTTGTAGTCTCCCTGGCTGGCCGCCGGAATCATCGAACGGCCTATATCCCCCACCTTGGCATCGTTCAGGATGCCCTCAAGTCCATACCCCACCTCGATGCGCCCCCGCCGAGGCGTCATCGCCAGCAGCAATAAAACCCCGCGGTCATCTTTGTTTCCCACCTTCCACTTCTCTTCCAGAGCCGTAGCGAACTCCTCAATCGAAGAGTCATCTTCAATCCTCTTGATCGTGACCACGGCAATCTGCGCATGAGCCTTGCGATCCACCTGCGCGCAAAGGTCCTCCACACTCTGCTTCACCGATGGAGAAAGAACACCAGCAAAATCATTTACATAGCCGGTCGGAGCCGGAAGCGTAGCAACCGTCTGGGCCTGAAAGACCGCAGCCGGAGCCACCAGCAGCAGAACAACAACCAACCATCTTGTCATGCGATTCATTGATGGCCATTCTACGCTCCGCCCATTAGCCCAGTTCCCTATTACGGATCCTGTGCTGTTACGCATGCGTTTCGTACTTTGTCATACAGTAGGGATCTGCTTCTGTCGTTGCCCTTGTCGTTGCACTTGTTGTTGCTTTTCTAGTTGTCATCCCGTAGGGATCTGCTTGTGTCGTTGCCGTTGTTTTTGTCGTTGCCTGTTGTTGTTCGTCATTCTGAGCGCAGCGAAGAATCCCTGTATTTTTCCCGCAACGCCCCTACAGCCCGAGGGACACCCATACCGTGTCACCCAGACCCCCCAAAAACCTTGTCAAGCCCCCAAACTACCTAACTCATTGCAATCAAACCACATCCCCGTCGCATATTAATTACCTTCTACTCGCTATAATAGAAATAGAGACAAAAAGAGAGCCTCGGTTTGTGCCGAGGCTCTCGGCATTTAAGCGACACATGACAAAATCGGAAGTCCGGACTTAACTCCTTTCTTCCGAAGACTTTGAGACGTTAACCACCAGAGGGGGAGTACCAGCAGACTAGGACCCGATACCTGAAACCTGACAGCTCATACCTGGTCCAGACCTAACCCACCTACTTCGAAGACTTTAGGACCAAAAGCACCCAGGGGGAGGGGTACTTACCCAACCTAATTACTCGAAGGATCAGCGGCCTTATTACCGCCATGGCCGGGAACAGGAATACCCTTCGCCCGAGCCAGCTTGTCCGCCAGCACCATGTGTTCACGGATCACGCCCGCGCCTTTATCGACAGCCGCCTTCAGCGTCGGATCGGAGGTACTGACTGCCTCAATGCGAAACTCATGGAGGTCCTCATGGTGATCCTTCACCATGTAAGCGAGGTACTCCTTGTCGAAGTCGTCGCCGGACAGTCCATTGAGCTTGTCATACTCGGCCTGATCCCCCTTGGTCATCTTCCTGGGCATCATCACTCCCATGGAGTCCGCGATAGGCGCGATGTCGCTGTTCAGTTTGGTGTGGTCGTCCACCATCTTCTGCCCAAAGTCCTTGACCTCCTGACTGCCACCCTTCTCGGCAGCCAGCTTGCCAAGCTGCACCTCAGCCAGACCACCCTCGGCGGCCCTGTGCAGAAACATCTTGTCCTTCATCTCCTGCGCGGTATCGTTCGGACTCCCGCTTGAGTCCTGCATCGACGGCATGGACGTAGGCGTCTGCGGCGAACGATTAGGCTGCTGGGTCTGGGCCGACGGAATGGTCAGGGGATCGGACTGAGCCAGAAGCGCAGCAGGAAAAAGGACAGTCGCAACACCCAGAAAAGCAACGCGCAAAGTATCAGATCTCATGGTCAAACTCCTTTGACGGCTTGTGGTCACAATCGCGAGGCCGCCATCATCGCATGTAGTTTGGTGTCCGCGCATCCTGCGAGGTTGCCTTCAGCCGCGCCGATGCCTTCGTGCTGTCCTGCACTGTATTCTGTCGTCTGGAGTTAGATCAATGACCAACAGTGTTATAGCGCCGCCCATCGCCCGTAAAGAACCCACCTCGACAACGCTCCACGGACAGACTCTCGAGGACAACTACGGCTGGATGCGGGACAAATCCTCCCCCGAAGTGATCGCCTACCTGACCGCCGAGAACGACTACACCGCCGCCGAGATGAAGCCGACCGAGGAGTTGCAGGCCAAGCTATACGCCGAGATGCTCTCCCACATCAAGGAGACCGACGTATCCGTTCCCTACCGCGATCACGACTGGTACTACTACACTCGGACGATCGAGGGCAGCCAATATCCCATCCACTGCCGCAAAGCCGCAACGGGCCTCAGGTTCGACGACTCGCAACGCGAGCAGGTCCTGCTGGATGTGAACCAACTGGCGGAAGGCCAGTCCTTCATGTCGCTCGGCGGCATGAGCGTCAGCCCCGACGGCTACAAACTAGCCTACTCGACCGATAACACCGGCTTCCGTCAGTACACCCTGCATATCCGCGACCTGGAAACCGGAATCGATCTGCCCGACACCGCCGAGCGAGTAGGTTCACTGGTCTGGGCCGCCGACTCGCACACGCTCTTCTACACCACCGAAGACGAGGTAACCAAGCGGCAAGACCATCTCTACCGCCACCGCCTAGGCGACCCAGCCGAGGAAGACGCCATCATCTACGAGGAGCACGACGAGCGCTTCAACCTTGGAGTAGGCAAGACCCGCGACGGCAAGTACCTCCTCATGGAGGCCGGCAGTCACACCACCAACGAGTGCAGCTACCTACCCGCCGACACTCCCGGCGGAGTCTTCCTGGTAGTCGCCCCCCGCGAAGACGAGCACGAGTACTACGTCGACCATAGGGCGGGCCTGTTCTACATCCGAACCAACGACACAGGAAAAAACTTCCGTGTGGTCACGGTGCCGGTCAATGGCGGAGGCTGGGAATCGTGGACCGAGCTCATTCCGGAAGATAAGGATGTTCCACTCGAAGATTTTGATGTATTTGATTCATTCTGCGTAAGCTCGAGGAGAGAGCTTGGGCTTACCTCATTAGAGGTAACAGGATTTGAGGATGGAAAGCTTGGGAAGACCAGCAAGATCAGCTTTCCAGAACCTACCTACACAGCTCTGGGCCATGTGAACCGCGAGTTTGTGACGGACAGGTTCCGGTACAGCTATCAGTCGTTGGTGTCACCCGCCTCGGTCTACGACTATGACGTACAAGCGGGCACGTCCGAGCTGCTAAAGCAGCAGGAAGTGCCCGGTGGGTTCGACTCGTCGCTGTACGCCTCTGAGCGAGTGTGGGCGACGGCGACGGATGGAGTGAAGATTCCGGTGTCGCTTGTCTATCGACGTGACTCCTTCAAGAAGGACGCGACCAATCCGCTGTATGTCTATGGATATGGGTCGTATGGATATCCGCTGCCGGTGGGCTTCAGTCCGGCGCGGTTGTCGTTGCTGGATCGCGGTGTGGTGCTTGCTTATGCGCACATTCGTGGTGGTGGCGAGATGGG
>DATDHL010000176.1:0-3003 GCA_036521575.1 Edaphobacter sp.
TCTCGATGATGAGAGGTGGAGCGAAGCGGATGATGTTGTCGTGGGTCTCTTTTGCGAGGATGCCTTCGCGCATGAGGGCTTCGCAGATGGGGCGGGCGGGGGTGGTCAGCTCGATGGCGATCCAGAGGCCACGGCCGCGGACTTCGACGATGTGCGGGCTGTTGATCTGCCTGAGGCGGTTGAGGAAGAGGGTACCTAGTTCGGCTGAGCGGTCGGCCAGGCGCTCTTCGACGATGACTTTGAGGGAGGCTCGGGCTACGGCGCAGGCCATGGGATTGCCACCGAAGGTGCTGCCGTGGTCGCCGGGGGTGATGACGCCGAGGACCTCGCGTGAGGTGAGGACGGCGGAGACAGGGTAGAAGCCTCCAGCGAGGGCTTTGCCTACGATGAGGACATCGGGGGTGATGCCTTCGTGTTCGTAGGCGAAGAGCTTGCCGGTGCGGCCGAGGCCGGACTGGATCTCGTCGGCCATGAAAAGGACGTTGTTCTGTTTGCAGATGGCGGAGGCTTCGGCGAGGAAACCGTCAGGTGGGATGAGGACGCCGGCTTCGCCCTGGATGGGTTCGACGAGGAAGGCGGCAGTGTTGGGTGTAATGGCTGCGCGGAGGGCTGCGGCGTCGCCGAAGGGGATGATCTTGAAGCCGGAGAGGAAGGGGCCGAAGCCGTCGCGGTATTGGTCTTCGGTGGAGAAGCTGATGATGGAGATGGTGCGACCGTGGAAGTTGTTGGTGCAGACGATGATCTCGGCCTGGTTGGCGGGGATGCCTTTGACTTTGTAACCCCACTTGCGGGCGACTTTGAGGGAGGATTCGACGGCTTCGGTGCCGGAGTTCATCAGCAGCGCCATCTCGTAGCCGGTGAGGTTGTGGAGGTCTTCGAGGAAGCGCGGAAGCTGGTCGTTGCGGAAGGCGCGCGAGGTCAGGGTGACCTTGTGAGCCTGCTCGATCATGGCGGTGAGGATGCGTGGGTGACAGTGGCCCTGGTTGACGGCAGAGTAGGCAGCGAGGCAATCGAGGTAGCGGCGGCCTTCGACGTCGTAGACCCAGACACCCGAGGCGCGCTCGACGACCACGTCCAGGGGCTTGTAGTTGTGCGTGCCGTATTGGTCCTCCAGTTGGATGAGGTGCGACGTCAGCCCCTGTCCTTCGTGGGTGTCATGAGTGGTGTCTTGCCGTAAAACGGTGGCTGCCATATTGATCGCCTGACCTTTTTTCAAAGACATCTTGATTTGCTTCGTGTTTGGCTATTATTCCACGGCGGCTACGAGCAAGCGAGATGGCAGAGTTGCGCGAACAAAGAAAATGGCGCGATTCGTGATGAATCGCGCCGCTTTGGATTGCTCGCCGAGACTACTTTGCAGTCAACGCAAGTTGTTGTTGGTATTCCTCGTAGGGGCCTTTGTGGTCGGTGATGTGGAAGTCGGTGGGGCCACCTTCGAAGTGCCAGATGCGGGTGCCGGCTTCTTCGATCAAGTCCTGGTCGTGGGTGACCAAGAAGACGGTGCCTTCGTATTTCTGGATGGCTTGGTTGAGGGCGTTGATCGATTCGAGGTCGAGGTGGTTGGTGGGTTCGTCGAGGACGAGGACGTTGGGCTTCTGCAGCATGATCTTGCAGAAGAGCAGACGGGCGGCTTCGCCTCCGGAGAGTGCGTCGGTCTTCTTGAGGCCCTCTTCGCCACGGAAGAGCATCTGTCCGAGGATTCCTCGGATGTCTTCTTTAGTGGCCTGCGGGTCGAACTGGTGGAGCCAGTCGTTGGCCGTCATGCCCAGCTGGATGGAGCCCTTGTGGTCCTGGGCGAAGTAGCCGATCTGCGCCTCGTGGCCCCACTTGACGGTGCCGGAGTCGATGGAGACGTCCTTCTCTTCGACGCCGGGGCCGTTGGCCAGGAGCGCCTTGAGGAGGGTCGTTTTGCCCTGGCCGTTGCGGCCAATGAGGACGACTTTTTCTCCGCGCTGGACGGCGGCGGAGAAGTTGTTGATGACGTGCTCGGTCTTGCCGTCCTTCTGCTCGTAGGACTTGTTGACCTGCTCGAACTCGAGGACGTTTTTGCCGGAGGGGCGCTCCATCTTGAAGGCGATGAAGGGGCGCGCGATGTTGGAGCGGGCGAGCTCGCTGGTGGCGAGACGCTCGACTTCCTTCTTACGGGAGTTTACTTGCGATGAACGCGTGCCGGCGGAGAAGCGGGCGATGAAGTCGTTCAACTGGGCGATCTTCTTTTCGCGCTGCTCGTTCTGGCTCTCGATGCGGGTGCGGATGCTGGTCTTCTGGAGGACCATGTCGTCGTAGCCGCCGTTGTAGGTGATGATGGTCTCGTAGTCGATGTCGGCGGTGTGAGTGCAGACGTTGTTGAGGAAGTGGCGGTCATGCGAGATGGTGATGACGGTGCCGTTGTAGCGGTTGAGAAAGTCCTCGAGCCAGTGGATGGATTCGAGGTCGAGATAGTTGGTAGGCTCGTCGAGGAGCAGGGCCTGGGGATTGCCGAAGAGCGCCTGAGCGAGGAGGATACGGACCTTCTGGCCGCCTTGGAGCTCGGACATCTTGCGCTCGTGGAGCTCGTCGGGGATGTCGAGGCCTTGCAGGAGGACGGCGGCGTTGGCTTCGGCTTCGTAGCCGTCTTCGTCGCCGACGATGCCTTCGAGCTCGCCGAGGCGGGAGCCGTCTTCGTCGGTCAGTTCGGGCTTGGCGTAGATAATCTCGCGCTCTTCAAGTGCGGCCCAGAGAGCCTTGTTGCCCATAATGACGGTGTCGATGACACGGTATGCATCGAACTCGTACTGGTTCTGCTTGAGAACACCGATCTTTTTGGGGCGGACGACGGTGCCCTTCTGGGCGTCGATCTCGCCGGTGAGCACCTTCATGAAGGTGGATTTGCCGGCGCCGTTGGGGCCGGTGAGGCCGTAGCGGCGGCCTGTGGTGAAGGTGACGGAGACGTCCTCGAAGAGCAGCTTCGAGCCATAGCGCATGGTGACATTGGAGACTGAGATCATGGGATTCCCTTTATTT
>DATDHL010000177.1:0-6603 GCA_036521575.1 Edaphobacter sp.
GGCCAGGTAAGCAAGAGCACCAGCCAGGACTACGGCAACCGCATGGTAGTCTTCGCCAATCTAGGGAAGCCAATGGCCGTGACATTCGAGAAGAACCACGTCACCGCGTTCCGCGCCGATCAAGGCTACTAGAGCACTTTGCATTTACTCGAAGCGCCTCGTTTTACATCAGGAGATGCGCTGCATTTACCGCCCAAGATAGACCTTATACTGCGTCTCGACCACGCCCGTATTCCGCGCCAGCGTCAGTTTCGACTGGTTGTACTGATACAGCGTCAGCACCAGCCGCGACTGCGCAGCCGCCAGCGTAGCCTGCGCCCGCACCACCGGCAGATTGTCATCCACCCCAGCCGCAAACCGATCGGTCGCCTGCTGTAGCTCCTCAGTTGCCAGATCGACATTGCTCTTGGCCACCGTCACCAGCTCATGCGACGACTGCACATCCAGCATGCTCGCCCGAATCTGCTGCTCGATCGTCACCTTCAACGAATTGATCTGCTGTCGCAATCCCGTCACCTGGGCGGACGCAACCTCACGCTCGCCTCGCAGCTGTGCTTCCTGGAAGATGGGAAAACTTACCTTGCCCATCGCCGAAAACACCCCATGGTAGAGCACTCCCTTCTCGCCCAGCACGCCGTAGTAGCCATCAAAGGCCAGCGAAGGATACCGTTCCGCGCGCACAGCTTTCAGCGTCCGGTCAGCGACATCCATCTGCGCCTGCAAGCTCAGCAGATCCTTCCGACGCTCAAACGCCAGCGCCTTCGCTTGCTCCAGCGGCATCTCCGAGAACTCGGCAAACGGAGCCGTATCGGTCAGGGTCAACTCCTGCTCGGCCGGCAACCCGATAAGCCGGTTCAGCGCGATCTTGTCCTTCGCAAACGTGTTCTCCGCATTGATCAGGGACTGCTGCTCAGTCTGCAACTGCACCCTTGCCCGCAGCTCATCAAGATGAGTCCCCACGCCCGCCTCATGCGAAGCCTTCGCCTGCTGCAGTGCCAGCTCGCTGGCCTTTACCAGTGCCCGCTCATTCTCGATCTGCGAGGCATCCGCCAGCGCCAGCAGATACTGCGTCCCCACCGCCAGCGTTACCGAACCCCGCTGATTCAGCGTACTCAGCGAAGCCACAGTGTCGGCCTTCTGCGCTGCGCGATACAGGTAGTACGCCGGCACATTGAACAGCTGCTGATTCAGTTTCATCTGCGCGCCGGCCGTGTCCACCTTCACAATCGGATTGAACGTCCCCTGAAACCCCAGATTGGCAAGCTGCGTACCCTTAAAGCCCAGCGCCGCGAGATTGATTTCTTGCGTTGATATCTGCCCCTGGGCGGTCAAACTCGGTAGCAAACTGTTTTTTACGGTGAGCACCTGCCCATGCACATACCGTTCATTCTGCTGGCTTAGCTGAATCTGCAGGTTTTTCTTCAGCCCCCGCTCGACCGCGTCGTCGAGACTCAGCGGCAATGCCCCAGAAGTGGCCCGCTCGACCAACACATTCCCGGCCAGCTTCGTTACAACAACATTCGGAGTAGGGGCCTGCGGCAGCTCATCGGCCTTCTGTGCCTGCGCAAATCCAGCCAGGCCAAGGCAGACCACTGCCCCGGGCCAGAACTTCGTTCTAATTGAAAAATTGCCCAAAGAATCTCTCACGTTCACCAGAATTAGATTATCCGGGCGGCCTCAAGGTTGCGAAATCTCTTCTTTGCTGTCTGATACGTCTAAAATAGGAAATAACCCTATGCGTCTTACCTCAATGAACCGTATAGCCCTTGCCGCCGCCCTTTTGTTCGTTCTGTCCGCCTGCGTTCCGTCGCACGCGCAGTACTCCGCGCCTCCCAACACCGGCGCCACGTTCAAAGATACCTCCATGCTCAAGCCTCCGACTGGAGCGAAGATCGCCATCTTCAAGTTCGAAGACCTCGAGTGCCCCGCCTGCTCCCACGCCTACCCCATCGTGCATGCGGCTGCGGAGCGCTATAAGATCCCCATCGTTCGCCACGATTTCCCGCTCAAGATGCATATCTGGAGCCGCGACGCAGCCATCACCGCTCGATATCTGCAGGACAAGGTCTCGCCGCAGATCGCTGAGGAGTTCCGCGGGGCCGTGTTTGCTGCCCAGATGTCGATTGCTTCCAAGGAAGATCTCAATCACTTTACGCAGAAGTTCTTCCAGAACCATAAGCTGAATATGCCCTTCGTGATGGATCCTTCGGGCCTCTTCGCCGCTGAGGTCAATGCGGACTACACGCTGGGCGAGCGCATCGGCATCACCCAGACCCCGACTATATGGGTTGTCTCGCAGAAGAACTGGGTTCAGGTGACGGATATCAACCAGTTGTATGCCACCATCGACACCATGCTGGCGCAGGTTGGCAGCAGCACAACCGCGTCGACAGCAAAGCCTCACCACACCACGACCCAGAAGCAGTAACGGGAGATTTTTGGCAATTTTTTTGGTGTGGTGGTTGTGTGTTTTTGCAGGGGTTTTTGCAAAAATGGCGGCTCAATGTGGTGATTTTGTGGTTTGTTCGCGGTAAAAAGTGTGGCAAACGTGGTTTGCGGACGGTCGCTTTTTCGCGGCGAAAAACATGCCACGAATTCTGTGGAAATCTAAAGATTCTTCTTTGAAGCAACGGATGGTCCCATCGTCCGTTGCTTTTGTCTTTCCCGATCGTTTTAGAGTGGGGGCACTTTGAGCAAAATACAGGGATTCTTCGCCTCCGGCTCAGAATGACGGCTTTCCTAGAGACGCTGTCGGTGGAGATCGGTGTTAAGCTATTCGTTACTTCACTACCCGTTACTTCGCCGTGAAGATCAGGAAGTAGTCCTGACCATCCGCCTTAGTGAAGTCGTATGTCCCCGCCAGCGCGTACCCCGCTTCGCCCATTTCCTTCACCACCACATCCTGGTTCACTCCGTGGTCCGAGCCGTTGCCGCTTTTGTCGATGATCCCGACCTTCGCGCCCGGACGCAGCGCTGGTTTCAGCTTCTTCATCGTCGTCACCGGATGCGCGATCTCGTGATAGACCTTCAGCATCAGTACCGCATCGAGGCTGCCAGGCGGAAAGCCCGGATCGTCGGCGGTCCCCAGCACCGTCCGTACATTTTCGAGGCCTTCCTTCGTCACCCGTTTGCCGATGTACTCAATCGCAATCGGATTGATGTCCTCGGCGATCACCGCGCCCGTAGCCCCTACGCGCTTCGACGCTATCACCGTAAACCACCCCGATCCAGCCCCGAGATCGCCCACATTCTTTCCCGTGGTAATCCCCAGAAGATCCATCACGCGATCGATCTGCAGCTTTTTGCCGCGGTCAGGGTAGTCAAAGATGGAGAGGTCGCCAGTATAGGGCCTGCTTGTGGGGCGAGGCGATTGGGTCTGGGTCTGTTTAGTCTGGGTCTGTGCAGAACCGCCAGTCTGCGCGAGCGGAAGTCCCGCGCAAACGAGCCACAAGCCGACTCCGGCAATCATGCGCCTGACCATCTCAAGCCCCTTACTGAGAGGTTAGATGCCAGCCTACTGGACTGTGCCAACTCGGTTGCGTCGGCTCTGTGGGACGATCCGGGTGTCACGGAGTTCTTCTGCGGGGCTCGCCAGTGGTCGATGTAGCTTACTGGTGGACCGCTGATGGCCCCGAGGTCGTCAATTTATGTCCAAACTTCCGGATTGCCGGTGATACGCCAACAATGTTCACCGTCGAGACCCGTCGAGTATGCATGGAAGTTTGAGAGTAATCGCCTGATTGCAACAGTTAGATAACGTTGTCGGCAATACGGACATTTCGAGCCGGCTCCGCGACACTGTCTCGGTAGGGACGCTCATCGCTGAGCGCCCCCGGGAAAGATCCGTACTTGCGCATCTCTACGCATATGGCTCTTACGAAGGATGTCATAGAGTCTCCGGTTTCCTCATTGGATAGATGTTCATGTGAGCCAGCGTACAAGGCGCACACGGACTCACATGCGTTTGTGTAGGCGATGGGCATGAATTTACGTACAGACTATAATCGTGGCCACTTATGTCGCTGGCACCCGGATCACGCCTGGGTCCTTACGAAATTCTCGCCCTGCTTGGCACGGGCGGAATGGGAGAGGTTTATCGTGCACGCGACGGTTCGTTGAAACGGGACATTGCGATCAAGGTGCTTCCAACTTCCCTTGCACGCGACGATGATCGTCTTCGCCGCTTCAAGTTGGAGGCCGAGGCTGCGGCAGCACTGAACCATCCCAACATCGTATCCATCTTCCATGTTGGCGAGCATGATGGTTCGCCGTATCTCGTAACGGAGCTGCTCTATGGTGAGACTCTGCGCGAGCGCCTTTACAGGGGCGCCTTGCGTCTGCGCGAGGCGCTCGACCTCGCCATTGGAGTTGCCCACGGGTTGGCCGCCGCTCACCGTGCCGGAATCGTCCATCGGGATCTAAAGCCAGAAAACCTCTTCGTAACAAAGGATGGCCACGTCAAGATCCTCGACTTTGGACTTGCTAAGCTCACTAAACCTTTGGCGATCGATGACACAACCACAAGTCTGAATCCACAGACGAACCCTGGACAGCTGCTGGGAACGGTGGGCTACATGTCACCGGAGCAGGTCCGCGGACAATCGGTCGACGCGCGCAGTGACATCTTCGGGTTCGGAGCAATTCTCTACGAGATGCTTACCGGCAAGCGCGCCTTCCGCGGGCCGACCGCCGTCGAGACGATGAGCGCTATCCTGAACGAGGACCTCCCCTCCGATTCGCAGTTCAGCTCCGGCGTTCCACTTGCTTTACAGAAGGTCGTTCGCCGTTGCGTGGAGAAGACGCCAGACCAGCGGTTTCAATCGGCACTGGATGCGGCATTCGCGCTGGACGCGCTATTGGATTCAGGCGGTTCCCTAAATAGGCTCCATTCCCTTGCCGTACTGCCATTCATCAATGGAACTGGTCTTGCCGAAGTGGATTATCTTAGCGAAGGAATCAGCGAGAGCATCATCAATCTGCTCTCTCAATTTCCTGATCTCAGGGTTGTCCCACGCACTTCCGCTTTCCGGTACAGGGGCCGTGAGACAAAACTGAAAAAGGTTGGGCGCGACCTGAATGTTGACAGCGTTCTCACCGGTACAGTAGTTCAACGCGGGGACACACTTATTGTCCAGGCGGAACTCGTGGATGTAGGAAATGACGCACAATTGTGGGGCGATCAATATAATAGGAAAGTTGAGGACATTTTCGAGTTGCAGGCGGAACTGGCATGCCGCATTTCCGAAAGCCTTCGGCCGCGCTTGACCCCAGACGAAGCCAAATTCCTTACCGTACGCCCGACCGAGAACCACGAGGCTTATCACGTCTATCTGAGGGCAATGTACTTTACGAATAAGTGGACGCCAGAGGGAATCTATAAGGGTATTGAATACATTAGGCAAGCGATCGAAATGGATCCTCTCTTTGCAAGGGCTTATGCAGGGTTGTCTTATCTGTATATCTTGGTGAGTTCTCTTGGCAGCCTCCCACCTCTTCAGGCATTTCCCATGGCGAAGGCTGCAGCGCAGAAAGCTTTGGAAATCGACGATACTCTGGCAAGTGCACATGCCAGCTTGGCATACATACTGCTCGCGTACGACTGGGACTGGGTGAATGCAGGAAAAGAATCCGGTCGAGCGATCGAACTGGCTCCAAACATCCCAGACGGTCATTACGTCCGCAGCCAATGGTGCATAGTCAATGGGCTAGCTGAAGAGGCCATTGTCGAAGCCACAAAAGCTCTGAACCTCGATCCGTTGTCCTTGCCCAATCATTTTAATCTTGCTTTGACTTATCACCTACTCCGTCAATTCGATCCCGCTATTGAGCATCTTAAGAAAGCACTGGAGCTTGACTCTTCCTTCACTGCTGCACGTCAATTACTGGCTCTCTCATATGCCTGTATTGGCAAATACCGAGAGGCTTTTAACGAGGCGGAAGCGTCCTCTGCGCCTGGGGGCGCGAACATTCGAGTGAGTATTTACGAAAGAGCGACATGGGGACTCATCAATGCCATGGCCGGAAGAAACGCTGAAGCGCGAAATGCCTTGGCGGAATTGGCACAGTATTCAAAACCTCCTGATTTCCTTTCAGCTGCTGATTGCGCTAGTATCCATGCACTTTTGGGCGAGAAGGAACAGGCTCTTGACTGGCTCGAAAAAGCCTTTCAGGGCCGCGCAAGCACCCTTTTCCGCATCAAACTAAGGCCGACGCTCGAAATACTGTATACCGACCCGCGATTCGATAACCTCCTCACCCGAATGGGCCTTCCAAAATGAAATTTCAAGGCGGAATCAAAGGTCCATATAGCGCAAGGTCTCATGTTCCTGAGCGTTACAGTATTCGTTCTCCGCAAGCGACGCTTGACTTATTTCGATGCACTTCAGAATAAGGGATATCCCTCACCAAAGCCGTCTTAAAATGCGCTTACGCCTCGTAATGTCTGTATGGTCGGCTATACGGACATTTCGATCTGCGCGAGTAAGTCGCGATGCGCAGACAGACCCAGATTGATCGCAAGAAGACCGCTGGTCGGCAGTAATGGGCAAAAATAGAGGGCTGGCGTATCGCCGGGTTTGTGGCACACTCCTTACTGGATCTGGA
>DATDHL010000178.1:0-3273 GCA_036521575.1 Edaphobacter sp.
TTCTCCAGCACCATCCGTTCATGTTCCGGAAGCGGTGTCTCGTTGAATAAGGATGCAGTCCCCCCACCTTTCGATTCATTCCCCTCGCTAACCCCCATCTCATCCTCAAGTTGCAGCCGCACGTGTGAGGGCAGGTCCTCCCACACATCCTCCCACGTCGCCGTCAGCTTCGCCCCCTGCTTGATCAGCGTGTTCGGCCCCCAGGCATTCTTGTTCGTCACATTCCCCGGCACCGCATACACATCGCGATTCTGCTCCATCGCGCACCGCGCCGTAATCCTGGTCCCGCTATACTCTGCAGCCTCAATCACGAGCACGCCCACACTCATCCCGCTCAAAACCCGGTTCCGGATCGGAAAATTCTGCGGCGCCGGAAACGTCCCCAGCGGATACTCGCTCACAATCGTCCCGCCGCTCGCAACAATATTCTCCGCCAGCTTCTTATTCTCCTTCGGATAGATCACATCGATCCCCGTCCCCCAAACCGCCACCGTCTTTCCACCAGCATCGAGCGCCCCTTTATGCGCCGCCGTATCCACCCCGCGAGCCATCCCGCTCAAAATCACCAGCCGCCGATTCGCCAGATCCCGCGAGAGTAACTCCGCCATCCCCGCCCCATATGGCGAAGGATGCCGCGTCCCCACCACCGCAATCCCGGGTCGCGACAACAACGCCACGTTTCCCCGAATCCAAAGCACCGCCGGAGGATCGTAGATCTCCCGCAACCGCTCCGGATACCCCTCATCCTCCGGCGTCAATATCTCTCCTCCGGCTTCCACAGTCCGCCGCATCTCCTCCTCAGCCGCCGCCCGAGCCTTCCCTTCAAAGCAAAACTGAGCCGACTGAGCCGGCATCCCAAGCCCCTCCAACTCCGTCAACGAAGCCTCAAACAGTCTCTCCGCCGCCCCCAGCTTCCCCATCGCCTTCCAAGTCCGTGTAGTCCCCATCCCCGGCGTCAATATCAACGCCAACCAGGCCAACCGCGCCATCTCGTCTTTCACCCTCAGGCCATTTCCGTTCTCTTTTTGACCCCGATCAACCCTCATCCTCTGGTCCGACCCTCACACAAATTCTCGCTAACTAGTTCCATCCACACTATATAAGCACGTCCCGTATCCTCGAAGAATCCCCCCGCCCATCCTCAATGACAAAATCCTTACAATTCACACATCAAAACGTGACATCAGAGGTCGCTTCCAACCGTATCCTGCTCTCGCTACAATGACTCAACTTAGTACTGCGCAGCGCCGAAGGAGATTTCTATGCTCAAACGCATTCTTCTCACCGGGCCTGTACTCCTTGCTTTCGTTTTCGCTCTCGTCATTCCCGCACACGCGGACACTATCACCTACACTGCAATCCTGCTCGGCTCCAACGAAGTGCCCCCAACCGGAAGCCTGGGAACAGGATTTGCAACCTTTACCCTCAGCGGCAACCTGTTGTCGATCGACGAAACATTCTCAGGCCTAACCACTCCCGCAAGCGCAGCGCACATTCATTGCTGCGGACCTGTAGGAGTCAATGAGATCGTAGCGGTTCCCTTCACCCCATTCCCAAACACCACGTCCGGTCACTTCACCGCTACCGTCAATCTGACCGTCGCCGCAACCTACAACGGAGCTTTCATCACCCAGGAGGGTGGTACAGTCGCTGGCGCTGAAGCGGGCCTGATCGCCGCGTTGAATAGCGGAAACACGTACGCCAACATTCACAACTCCACCTTTCCTGGTGGAGAGATCCGCGGCCAAATCACTGAGGTCACGCCCGAACCCGGCAGTCTTCTCTTGCTAGGCACCGGCATGATCGGCGTCGTGCAAGCAATTCGCAGACGAGTACGCGCCTAGACAACCGCGCAATCCAAGCCTCCGTCGGCAATCGCAGGCGGAGGCTTCGCTGTGCCCTCACACCAGCGACTGAATCAATCCGCGAATATACCCATAGCAATAGGCGAACGACTGCAACCCATTCGGATCATTCGCCGTCACCGGCACATGGTCCGGCATCAGCATGTACGGATACCCCACCTCCCGGTACACCTTGATCGCCTTCACCATATCCACGTCGCCCTCATCCGGATACACCTCAACAAAGTCATCCCGATGTCCGCGGATATTGCGGAAGTGCACATTAAAAATCTTCTCGCGCGTCCCAAAGTATCGAATCACGTCATAGATCTCCTTACCCGGATCGGCCAGCATCTCCGACACCGTCCCCTGGCAAAAATTCAGCCCGTGGTAAGGACTCTCCTGAATCGTGATGAACCTCTTCAACCCATCCACCGTCCCCAGCACCCGATCCACGCCCTGATACCCCTCCGGCGGAACCCCTGGGTCCTGCGGATGACATGCCATGCGAATCTTGTACTCATTCGCCACCGGAATCACGCGATCCAGAAAATAAGTGATCCGCTCCCAGAACATGTCACCATCCACACGCCCTGCAATCGTCAGCGGGGTCTTCGGATGCGCCTCCGCGAGCTTCCACTGGCTGTACATCGCATCCCCGCGCCCCTGCACCCGTCCAGTCCGCAGCACGCCCAGAATGCTCATGTTGTACTTGATCGAAGGCAGCCCCACCTTCGCACAGTTCCGAATCAGGTTCTGAATCTGCTCAATATCCCGGTCCCGTTCCGGACTCTGCGCCAGCATGATCGCCGGATGCTTCTCCGTATCGATATACGACGACTCCAGCACCGGCGGCCCCACGCACAGCACACTGATCCCGTTCTTCTCCGCCAGATCCTTCATCCGGCTCAATTCATCCACAGTCGAAGCGATCCGCCCCTCCGATGTCTCCGGATATCCACAGATATGCCTTACCCCATACCGCGCCAGATACTTCAAATGAGCATCATTCGTAGGCGCACTCTGACACCCAAGCTTCATCAGCACCTGCTTCGGAACTGCTGAAGAGCCCGCAGCTTGTTCCGTCGCAGTAGCACCAGCCGCCGAAACCTCCACACCACCGCCAAGCGCCAGTGCAGCCCCTGAAGAAGAAAGAAATTGCCGTCGATTCATAGGACTACCAATATCGCGCATCCCACCATCAATATCCATCCAATAGCCATCACCTGTGCGCGCGAAGTGTCTTCTCCGGCAAAGCCCCCGCCAGAACAAAGCTCGCGCCAGCACAAGCCAGCGCAATAAATCCGCTCGTCCACTCAATTCCATTGTGCGGCGCTGCAATCATCCTCGGTACATGCAGCAATACGACGAACAGCAAAAACATGATCCCCAACATCATTCCCGCCAGCCGCACCTTCCTCCCCATCCC
>DATDHL010000179.1:0-3926 GCA_036521575.1 Edaphobacter sp.
GGAGACGGTTCCCACTGGCGTGACCGGGACGGTTACGTTCTCGAATGGAGGAACGGTACTCGGTACTGCTCCGATTGTGAATGGAGTAGCTACGATTACGGTGCCTTCGCTGCCGTTGGGTGCGAACCCGATTACGGCGAGCACGGCGGGTGATGCGACCAACAATCCTGCTACCTCGCCTGCGACTGTGGTTACGGTGGCGAAGACGACTCCTACGGTGACGCTGATCTCGTCGGCGAATCCGTCGAATGTAAGCCAGTCGGTTACATTTACGTCGACGGTTCCTGCTGGTGCCAGCGGTACTGTGACTTTCCTTGATGGGACGACTGTTCTTGGTGCGGGTGCTGTGAGCGCGGGCGGTGCCGCGACGTTCAGCACCGCGAACCTGACGGTCGGGACGCATACGATCACGGCGGCCTATGGTGGGAGCGACAGCTATGGTGCGGCGACGTCGGCTCCGCTTGCTCAGGTTGTGGGCAAGGCGCCGACGACGATTGTGCTGACGCAGAGCCAACCGACGGAACTGCTGGGTAGCACGGTGACGTTTACGGCTACTGTGGCCGCGGGCGTGCCTACTCCCACTGGGGCGGTGTCATTTCTGGATGGGACGACGGTGCTTGGTACGGCTCCGTTGAGTACGAATGGCACGGTGATCTCGTTCGTGTTGTCCGGTAATGCGGGCTATGCGACGAGCACGCTTACGACGGGGACGCACACGATTACGGCGACGTATTCGGGTGACAACGGCTTTGCGACCAGTACGTCGGCGCCGGTGACAAACATCGTTCAGGACTTCACGGTTACGGTGACCGGCACGAAGACGCAGAACGTCTTCCCGGGCGATAAGACGAGCTACACATTCAACCTGGTGCCGGTTGGTTCGACGACGTTTATGAGCGGTGTGACGATGGAGATCGATGGTCTGCCGAAGGGGACGACGTATACATTCTCGCCGGCGACGGTTACGGCAGGAAGCGGTACGACGTCCGTTACGCTGAGTGTCACGACGAGCAGCTCACTGAGTGCGGGGAACCGAGTTCCGACGGGAACGCCGATGCACCGACAGGGTGCTCCGATTGCCCTGGGTGTGCTTGGACTGATTGGGCTGGGTGCGGTTCGTAAGCATCGGCGCAAGATGCCACGCATGTTGATGGTGCTCCTGTTGTTCCTTGGCACGCTGCTGCCGGTTGCTGCGCTGAGCGGTTGCGCTGGCGGTTACTTCACGCTGACTCCAACGACCTATTCGGTTACAGCTACCGGAACCGAGGGTACGATTCAACATTCCGCAACTGCGACGCTTGTCGTGCAGTAGGAGAATACTGATGTATCTTGCAAGGATTGCTTTACTCGTCATGTTGCTCGCTTCGCCCATGGCACTGCATGCTCAAGCAGTTCTGATGGGTGGAGGGGCGGATACGATCTCGAGGTTGGAGGTTGGGGCGAACTATAACTACTTTCGCGCGAATGCGCCGCCGGGACAGTGTGGTTGTTTCGGACTGAATGGCGGTAGCGGCACACTTCTTATGAACATAACGCCTAAGTGGGCCGCTGTTGCCGACATTGCTGTTGCGCAAGCTAGCCAGGTGAACGGTACGGCCCAGAACATCATGATCATCAACTACCTGTTTGGGCCTCGCTATACGCGACGGATGAGGAGCCGCTACGTTCCGTATGGGCAGATCCTGTTCGGCGGGGCGAAGGAAGATGTTAATTTTCAGTTCACGATTAATCGGCAGTCGTTTGCGCTGCTGGGTGGCGGTGGCGTGACTACGCGGCTGAGGCGGGGTTTCGGTTTGACGATTGCCGAGGTTGACTACGTCTATACGCGGATTCCGAATGCAAAGAATAATGCGCAGAACAATATTCGGATTGTGACGGGTGTGACGTATCACTTTGGGGCGCGCTAGGTTGTAGCTGATTGGGCGGCGGCACGGGCGTCGCGTATGAGGTCGGGTAGGCCTACTCCTCTGTAGCCGTTGCCGAGGAGCCAGAGGCCGCGAAGGCTGCTGACGCGTTCGTCGAGTTCGGCCATGCGGTCGAGGTGTCCTACGGCGTACTGGGGCAGGCTGTTGGGCCAGCGGCGTACGACGGTGACCTGGGGCTCGGGGAGTGGGCCCAGGATGCGGGCGAGTTCGAGTCGGGCTACGGCGGCGGTCTCGTCGTTGCCACAGCGGATGAGGCGTTTGGCTGCTGGGCCTCCGAAGAAGGCGCGGAGGATGCGGCCGTTGGGTGGGACGCGGTCGGGGAACTTCTGGTCCATGAAGGTGCAGGCCAGGAGGAGGTTGTTGGAGCCCGGTGGGACGAGGAAGCCGAAGCCGGGTGGAAGCGCGAGGCCGGGGGCGTCGGCGAATCCGAAGGCTACGACTACGGCAGAGCTGGCTTCCATGGTCATCAACTCGGCGGCTTGCGGATCGATGGGCTCGATGAGGGCGCGGGCTGCGTCGACGGGAGCGGCCATCATGACGGCGTCGAAGCGCTCGATCTCCTTGCCGGTGCCGATGAGCCAGCAGTCGTCTTCGCGGGAGAGGTATTGGACGGCGTCGCCGAGGCGAATCCATTCGGGTGGGATGGCTGCGATGAGGCGGTCGATGAGGGTTCCGAGGCCGCTGCGCAGAGTGGTGAAGATGGTGGCGAATTTATCGGTGTTGGCTGCAGCGCGGGCTTGTGCGGCGGCGATGAGGCTGCCGTGTTCGCGCTCCATCGCTACGAAAGGGCCCATGACGGCGCGGACGCTGAGTTTGGTGACGTCGCCGCCGAAGACTCCGCTGAGGAGGGGAACGCCGATTTTTTCGAGGACCTCGTCGCCGAAGTGACGATGGACGAAGGAGGCTACGCTCTCGTCTTGCTGGGGGGCGGTGGCTTTGAGTTCGTCGGCGCGGGTTAGTTCGTTGTGGAAGGCCTGGATTGCTTCGGGGGTGAAGAGGCCGGAGGCGTCGAGTGCGGCGAGGTCGGTGGGAACCATCATGCGCATGCCGTCGGGCATGGCCTGGAGGTGTCCTTCGATGAGGACGTGGGTTTTGCGGGTGGCGTCGTTGGAGGGGATGATTTCTTCAGCGAGGCCGAGCTCTTCGACGAGGGTGCGGGCCCAGGGTTTTTCGGTGACCCAAGCGTCGGGGCCGCACTCGAGGATGAAGCCGCCCTCGCGGACGGTCTCGACGATGCCGCCGAGGTGGTGGGTGGACTCGAAGAGGACGGCTTCGACGGGGCTGCCTGCTTGAGCCAGCTTAGCCAGCTCGTAGGCTGCGGTTAGTCCGGCGATGCCTCCACCTACGATTGCGATCCGCTTCACTGGTTCTCCGTGGTTGTGCGCTTAGAGTATTTTGCCTGTGCGGAGCGGGTTTGTGCTGGCGTACCCCTTCCCCCTGGGTACTTTAGGTCCTAAAGTCTTGACTTAATTGACGTTAGGTCTGGACCTGCGGGCGGGGTCCTTTTGATTAGTCGAAAGAGAAAACCCCGGCGGGAACCGGGGTTTCTTCTTTGACTCTTAATCCAGCATAGCGGGTTGAGTGAAATTAATCGGCACGCGAATCTTCAGGATTGACGCGGGGATTTGCGATTCCGGGCTTGACAGGAGAATTATCCCGATTTTTGAGGCAGGCAACCACGGATATTCACGGAGATACGCGGATTTAAGACGGGGACGGACGGTGATTGATCGGCGCTATGGCATTTCCCGGTTGGTGTAGAGCGAGGCACACCGAGCAAAATACAGGGATTCTTCCCCTTCCCCTTCGACAAGCTCAGGGTCAGAATGACGGTCTTTAGCACTGTTCAGGAATCGGAAAAATGGTCTGGGGTCGGATTTTGCGCTTGCGGCCGTGGCCGATTATTCTGATCTCCACAACCAAAAACTGATACTTTTTTCATACTCACCTTTTTGAATCTGCTGCATCCTACCCCAGTACGTTTTAATTACCGAGGAGAAT
>DATDHL010000180.1:0-2286 GCA_036521575.1 Edaphobacter sp.
GCCAGCCGCCAGACGTCATGGGCCGAGCCGACGATCTCCGCGCCCGCCGCCTGATACTCGTCGTCCGGCATCGCCGAAAGCACCCCAGCATCGTGCTCCACCAACACCTTATGACCGCCCTCCACCAGCGCCTTCACGCCCGCAGGAGTCACCCCCACCCGGCTCTCATGGTCTTTTACTTCCTTAGGTACACCAATGATCATCATTTCCTCCGCTTAGGCTGATATTTGATTGTATCCACGTAGCGAATCCCCTGTACTCTTGCGTTTATCGCACATGCAGGTTTCAAGCCGTACAATAGAATTCATTCTCTTTCCCCGAGGAACGAACCAGCCGAATGTCTTCGAACACGTTTCAGACGCGTTATTCCCGCATCCACAACATGCGGTCACTTTTCAGTCTTTTTTCCAGCGACCTGGCCATTGACCTCGGTACAGCGAACACCCTAGTCTTCGCCCACGGCAAAGGCATCATCGTCAACGAGCCCTCCATCATCGCCGTCAATAAGATCACCAATGAGGTCGAGGCCGTCGGCAAGGAAGCCAAGGAGATGCTCGGCCGCACCCCCGGCAACATCGTGGCCATCAAGCCCATGAAGGACGGCGTCATCGCCGACTTCCGCCACACCGAAAAGATGCTCAACTACTTCATCCAGAAGGCCCACAACCGCAAGATGATGGTGCACCCCCGCATCGTCATCGGCGTGCCCTCTGAGATCACCCAGGTAGAAAAGCGCGCTGTCATGGACTCCGCCTACCGCGCAAAGGCCAGTGAAGTCCACCTCGTCGAACAGGCCATGGTCGCAGCCATCGGCGCGGGTCTCCCCATCACCGAACCCGGCGGCAACATGGTCGTCGACATCGGCGGAGGCACCACCGACATCGCCGTCATCTCGCTCGCCGGCATCGTCTACTCGCGTTCCGTCCGCATGGCCGGCAACCAGATGGACGAGGCCGTCATGACCTACCTCAAGCGCAAATACAACCTCCTTATCGGAGAGCGAACCGCCGAGCAGATCAAGATCCAGCTCGGTTCCGCCTTCCCCCTCGACAAGCCTCTCGAGATGGAAGTCAAGGGCCGCAACCTCATCGAGGGCGTCCCCAAAACCATCACCATCGAAGACTCCGAGATCCGCGAGGCCCTCTCTGAGTGCATCGCCACCATCATCAACGCCATCCGCGTAGCCCTCGAGCGTACTCCGCCCGAGCTCTCCGCCGACATCTCCGACCGCGGCATCGTCCTGACCGGCGGCGGCGCCCTCATCAAGAACCTCGACAAGCGCATCCGCGAAGAAACCGGCCTCCCGGTCTCCATCGCCGACGACCCCTTGGCCTCCGTAGTTCTCGGAACCGGAAAGATGCTCTCCGACTTCAAGCTCCTCCGCAAGATATCGATCGACTAGTAGCAGTCGCCGCCGTCCTCACAATTGCCGTTGCTGTTCTTGCTTGTCATCCCCCAAGGGGATCTGCTGTTTGCAGTTGCTGTTGCCGGCCTTGCAACAACCCCAACCGCCCGGGTGCCCCATCCTGAGCGCGCCTGATCGCGCGAAGGTTGGGGTCACAATTCGCGCGGCAAAGTACACTCCTCTCCGCCAGTTCTTGCTTTTGTCCTTGTCGTTGCTGTTGCAGCTGCCGTTGCAGTTGCAGCTGTTGTTGCCGTGCGGTTGCTGTTGTCGTTGCTTTTCTTGCTTGTCATCCCCGCAGGGGATCTGCTTCTGCCGTTGCCGATGCTGTTGTCGTTGCATTTCTTGTTGTCATCCCCGAAGGCCGTTGCCGTTGCCTCTGGGTAACCCAAGGCTTCAGCCTTGGGCCTCTCTCTAACCCGCAGAAAGAGGGCTTCAGCCCCTGGGGTATGCCCTCTTCCTACGCCCAAAATCCTGTCAAGCCCCCAGCCCACCTAACTCATTGCAACCAAAGCACATCCCCACCGCCTATTAATTACCCTCCGCCCGCTATAATAAAACCAGAGACAAAAAAGAGAGCCTCGGCGCAGCCGGGGCTCTTCGCATTTAACCAACAACCGACAACCGGAAGTCCGGACCTATGTCCTTTCTTTCGAAGACTTTGAGACTTTAAGTACCCAGGGGGAGTACCGCATGTCCGAGACCAAGCGCTACCAATGCCGCCACATCTTCACCGAAGGCCGCCGCTGCGGCAGCCCATCCTTACGCCACGAAGACTTCTGCTACTACCACCACACCACCCGCCGCCCCGCGCCCGACCCGCGCACCCGCGAAGACCGCTACGCCTTCGACCTCCCCCTCCCCGAAGACCGCGCCGCCATCCA
>DATDHL010000181.1:0-3850 GCA_036521575.1 Edaphobacter sp.
ATGGGGGCGTTCGAACGCATCATGATTTCAAGAGGCGCGGAACGCCAGAGCATCTTCTACCTTAGTGAGGGTCTATGGATAGTGTAAGTAATCAGACGGGTTCCGTATACTCTTCGATTAATAGGAGGCTGCATGAAGTGGTTGGTCGCCGGGTGGGGAAGGGCTGTTGTTGCATTGATGACATTGGGCTTACGGGTCAGTGTCGTACAGGCAGCAGGACAGAATGAGGCGGCCAGGCCGGAGTTTTATACCACCAAAGTGCAACCGATCTTTCAGGCGAACTGCTACCGGTGCCACGGCGGAATGAATCATCGCGGCGGCCTGAATATTGCCACTCGTGCCGGAATGATGAAGGGCGGACGCGATGGGGCGGTGCTGGTTCCGGGCGATCCGGCGAAGAGCTTGCTTGTGCGGCTGATTCGGCATGAGGGCCCGCAGAATAATCCGGGGCCGATGCCGCCTAAGGCGAAGTTGTCGAATGCTGACATCGCTACTGTGGAGCGATGGGTAAAGGCAGGGGCCATTATGCCGGCGGACGTGCCACCGCAATGAGGGTAGATCGAACATGACGTCGTTCTGCGCGTGGTGCTCAGCACTCGCATTGGCTCATAGCGGCCTCATGGTCAGATTGGAATATTTCGAATTTTGAATTGTTCGGGACCCCCACCGCGATGGTTGGGGGAACCTATCGTCGCGCTAAATTGAAGCTTCGTTATTCCAAAAGAGCGCGTCTAATTGGAATGGGTGAGGTGGACACGGGCGGGAAATGGATACGGAAGGGTGGTGGGTGGTCTCTGTTGATCATCGGGATGGCGGGGTGTGTGCTGCCTGTAGCTCCGGGAATTCCGCTTGTGCTGGCTGGGCTGGTCCTGCTTGCACAGGATTATGCGTGGGCGCGAAAGTTACTGCGGCGGTTGAAGCGATGGATGCTGCGGATGCGCCAGATGGCGAAGGCTAAGCGCGAGGCGAAGGTAGCGTTGGTGCGCCCCAAGAGTGCGGAAGAGTCTTAGGCGGGAAGTGCCTCCAGTCGTTTGCGATAGGCGCGCAATGCAGACTGGCATTTGGTGGTGAAGGATTTGGTGAGTGGGGATGATTTGCCGAGTTCGTCTCTGGCGATGGTCGAGAGGATGAGCCAGTCATGCCAGTCGCCGCCGGCCTGCTGGACGGACTCGAAGGTTCGGGCCAGCTTGCGTGGCGTGCGGGCTGATTTTGGTGCGTTCTCGGCAAGGTAGCGGGCAAGCTTCGCAGTCTTGCGGATCGCGTGGAGGTGCTCCGGGTCGTCTGGATCGGATGCAGGTTCGTTGGGCATGTTCTGGGCGAACCAGCTCTGGATGAGTGCCGAGAGTTGGGTCGGTGCAATGGTGAGGGGTTCGGCAGGAGCGAATGTGGCTAGAAGTGACTCGAGCGTAAGAGCCAGTTTGGCCTGATGCTTCTTTAGGATTTGGATAAGGCGTTGCGCTGCGGCGGTGCGTTGCTTTTCGAGGGCTTCGCGAAGCTGGCGGGATTTTTTCTGGAAGGATATGGGAGCGTCGTCGGGAGTCTCGGCGGCGATGAGAGCGCTCTGGACGTCGATGTCGCGGACCTGCCCGGCGGCGCGGCGGAGTTTTCTGAGCAGACGGCGGGCTTTGCGGGCGTCCTTGTTGTGCGGCGGCAACGCGGGGAGGAGTTCGAGCAGCATGAGCTGGGCTTCGATCCGGCGAGTGCTCGTGCGTAGGCGGTGGACGGGTTTGGGGGCTGGTTCGGCGAGGCAGAGGGTGATGGCGGCTTCGAGTGATGTGACGTGCTCGCGCAGGGTGCGGATGGGATGCGCGGTGGTGGAGGTCGCCATAGGGGTTGGATGCTGCGGACGCGCTGTTGGCGACCCGGCTGCGGTTGGAGGCGTAATTTTTGCGCTCGCCTCTACGGACGGTGTGGAATCGGGCTTACCCTTGAAAGAAATAGCTTTGTCGGCTTCTGATTGTTCAGCATCAAACGTTTTACGGGTCGCGATGGAGGTGTGTGTGAAGAGACGGGTCATTTTGTGGGCTGGGATGGCGGGGATTTTGCTTACAGTATCGATAGGGTTGGCGCAGCAGACTCCGGCAAAGTCGAAGAGTTCTGCAAAGATTGCCATGGCACAGTGGACGCCGGAGGTGCAGCAGACGCTGGGAATTTCGGCTAGCGGATTTGCAGCGACGGGATTGAACAAACTGACTAAGGCTCAGCTAACAGCCGTGTTGACTTTAGCTAAGCCCGATCCGAAGAAGGCTATGCTGACCTGTGCAGGTGGGTCAGTGACTCCGGGCAAGGTGCATGTACTGCTGAAGGTCGCAGGACAGGATGCCTCACAAGAGGTAGTGAGCCAGATCCAACAGAAGATCGCGGGGCTTGCCGGAGTGGAGCTTGTCGATGCACCTGCTACGGCCGATATCGCGCTGCATGTGGTGATACAGGAGCAGACGATAGGAAAGCGGACGATAGGATTTACGGCTTCCTACGTCACCGGAGTCCCCTGCGTGCAGGAGATGGGAGACAAGAAGACGGATGTTGAGTTGAAGGGGCAGCTAGGGGTCTACACCAATCCGAAGAGCGCTGGGGTCGCTCAGGATCTGGCGACGATGCTCGATCAGGTGCTCCAGCCTCTGCGGGGGAGTGGCGGACGGTAGGTACCCCCCTCCCCCTCCCCTCGTTTTTGCGTAAAATATTCATATTATTTGGCTTAGGTCTGGACCTATCCGCTAAAGTATTCATTCTGCTTGGTTTGGACCTGCATGATTTATAAAGTATTGATTTTAAAAGGAAAAAGCCCCGGATTGGTGTGCCGGGGCTTCTGTGTTTTGAAATCTAACTTAATTATAGAGGATTGAGAGGAATTGTTCGGCACCTCGTAGGTTGCTGGTGGGGCATGGGATACGCCGAATTTGGGCTTGACAGGATTTTGGTCAGTCTTTGGTGGCAAGGTTCGGATCGGCTGCGGCTCCGGGGGTGAAGAACAGCGCGTGGAGCTTCTCCGGGCCGAGCACACGGTGAAGTTCCCTGAAGGCGAAGAGGGGGCGCCTGACGGTCACGCGCCAGCTGCCATTCACTCCCGGCTCCAACAAGACGCTCGACCTGTGCCTGTTCCTCAACGGAATCCCGGTGGCGACGGCGGAGCTGAAGAACCACTTGACGGGGCAGACCGTCGAGCAGGCGATCGAGCAGTACCGCCGGGACCGCGACGCGAGGAATGCCACCCTCGGGCGTCGAGCAATCGTGCACTTCGCGGTGGATCCCGACTCGGTGGCGATGACGACGAGGCTGGAGGGCCAGTCGACACGCTTCCTGCCGTTCAATCTCGGGCACGACCTCGGCAGGGGCAACCCGCCGAACCCGGACGGCCACAAGACCTCCTACCTGTGGGAGAGCGTGTGGAGCAAGGACGCTTGGCTTGACATCCTGCACCGCTTCATCCACGTCGACCGTCCGCAGAAGGGATCGCTGGCGGCGCGCCGAGCGGCGGAGAAGGTGATCTTCCCCCGCTACCACCAGTGGGACGCGGTGAAGAAGCTGGAGGCCGACGCGGCGGCAAATGGGGCCGGCCACTCCTATCTCATCCAGCACTCCGCCGGATCGGGGAAGTCCAACACGATCGCGTGGACGGCGCATCGCCTCTCGACGCTGCATACGGCGGAGGACCGCAAGGTCTTCGACAAGGTCGTGGTGATCACCGACCGCGTGATCCTCGATCGTCAGCTGCAGGACACGATCTACCAGTTCGAGCACGCGCGCGGCGTGGTGGTGAAGATCGACGAGGACTCCTCCCAGCTTGCCGAGGCACTGCGTGGCGAGCAGGCTCGCATCATCATCACGACGTTGCAGAAGTTCCCGTTCG
>DATDHL010000182.1:0-3355 GCA_036521575.1 Edaphobacter sp.
AGCGGTTCATTCATGGGCCCGTCTGTTCTTGAAGCAGCACCTCTCCCGTTGAACTTATGACAAAACCTTTCTCTCTGATTGAAGCTCAACGACCTTGTCCCGTCTGCGGTCGATGCCTTCTACCACGGTGAGAATTGAGCAGGACATGCGCTCTTGCTGGGAAACTGCCTGCGATCAACAGGAACAGGCGCTCTCCGCTTGCTTCAAACAAGACTGGAGCGCAGGCCGGCAACTCCATGGGGGTTCGACCCCCCCCGGCACCATCTGAAATATCCTCTGTGGAATCAAAGTCTTGCCGCGCTCGTTAGTGCGCTTTGTTTTGGGCGTTCTCGAGGCGGTTCTGCACTAAGGTGCGAGTTTAGGTACAGCGCGCATCCACTGTTGTTTCAATACCTTGGCTCCGCTCGCGACGGACTTTATTTCTGCTGATTTATCCTTATGTACGCTAGATTGCGGGATGCGCAGCGGACTTGGTAATCCGTTCGCTTGAAAGACATATGCTGCGACGTATGAGCTGCCGTTTACATTGACCTAGATCGCGATGTCCTACACAGCGCCTAATAAGGCAGGAGACGTTAGCAGCTGTCCGAAGCGCAGCGGAGTCGGTTCAGATCAGAGATTGCGAAGGGCTGTGATAAAGTTTTCGATCTTGCGGACCGACGAGGCTTTACTGGGTTTGAGGTTGCGCTCAATGCATAATCCGGAGAAGTAGGGCAGCACCATCTCCGCAATTGCAGAAGCAGCCATCTTAGGCTTTTTCGCCTCGAAGTTCATGACAAGAAGACGCTGCAATAGCTCCCGATTCTCAGTCACGATCCCATAAGCCTCGTCCGGAAGGATAGCGAACTCCCGCATAGAGTTGACGGAAAAGCACCCCTGCTGTTCCCCCCTTGATGGGAGGACCATTCTTGAGGAAAGTCTCGACGTTCTTCTAGCCAAGAGGCTCCCTGGTGAGAAATCCTCTCTTCTCCTGGCTCTCAAGATAGTGACGCAGGCACGCTACAAACAGATCTTCCTTGTCTCGAAACTCGGTGTACAGCCCTGCTGGTGTCGGACCAATCGTTGTCTATCGAAATGCTGGGCAACCAGCTTCATCTGTTAGTAGATTCGGCTACCGACTCTAGGCGGCCAGAAAAACGATTGTCAAGAGGTTTTGAAAGAAAGATTTGGCTAATAAAAGCCTTCGGGTGGTTTTTTATAACGAAATGATTGTTTCGAAAGGGCTTTTTAGTGACAGGGACAGCGAGGCTACCGAGATGGAATGGCAGAACCAATCTCTCTAGGGATTGCCTGGGATCGTGGGGTTCCCCCCGCAATCGTCGCAGGCTGTTTGTTGAGCTACTTAGCACTTGCGTTACAAAACAGACCAAAGACATGCGTTACAGCGAAGTGGAACCCTGATGGTTCCTCCGCTTTGGTCGGACGCACGATGATGCGGTATGTCCTGGAAAGAGAGGCACATCGTGGATCAACACCTGCAATTTCTGTCGAACTATCAAAAGGAGGAGTGTCAGTCTCGGATCTCTGCCGTGAGTTCGGACTGTCACGGCCTACGGGATACCGTTGGATCTACCGCTACAAGAGGAGCATCGCCAGTCGGGGAGCGAAGAACCGATCGAGTCGGTAACGGCTCACTTATGGTTGTTTTCCATCTTTCGGTTTTGCACTCGCAGCATCCGTTTGTGGAAGTGGAGTTGTCATCGCGACCCCGACGAGCGAATCAGCGCCGCCGTAATAAATGATCCAGCGATTGTGGAAGTAGACGAGGCCTTCAACGAAGGTGGTGCCGGCAGCGTATTGCCCGCTCTTTTCGAAGGGCATCTCTGGCTTGAAGAAGGGTTGTTCCGTACGGTCGAGCAGCTTCGTCGGGTCGTCCGCTGCGAACAGCGCCTGACCGGCTGCGTATGCATTCGGATCGAGCGCTGCATCGCGATCCGCGTCGGTCGCGTTCTTCCCGTTGTAGAGAAAAACGATTCCATTCGCAGTGATGACAGGCGGCGCACCGGTTTCCGGAAAATGCGAATCAAAGTGCCCAGGCCGGGGACCGAGCACCGCAATCGCATTGCCGGCGGCGTCTTCGACCGGTTGCCAATGGATGAGATCTGTCGAAGAAGCGACGTGGACTTCGCCCTCACCCCAGTACATCCAGTACTTGCCTTGAATACGTGCAGCGATGAGACGGCCGTTGTTGAGGCTGGTAATGATGGCGCCGGACTTGTACTTGAGCGTGCTGTATTTTCCCGTGGTCCCAAGAGCGGGCCCATACTTATGCCAGGTGAGTAAATCGCGCGAAGTCGCGATGCCGATCGAGTAAGTCACGCGATTCCATTGTGTGTAAGTGATGACATAAGTGCCGTCTTCCGACTCGACGATACGTGGGTCTTCAACGCCGCCTTCCCACTCGCGCGTGGTCTGGTCATCGGGAGCAGGAAAAAATACAGGAGCAGGCCGGCGCGTGAACTGAATGCCGTCATTGCTCTCGGCCAGACCAAAGCGCGAGGTGTGCATGCCGATCGCCACGGTGCCGGAGTCGTCCTCTGCGCGATAGAGCACGACGACCTTGCCATTGCGGACGATGGCTGCGGGATTGAAAGTGTGCAGCGCCTCCCATGCTACCGACTTCTTGCGCATCGGATCGAGAAATATCGACTTGGGATTTGGCCGAATGACCGGATTGCCTGCTGTGGGACGAACGAAGGGGCCAAGTTGCCAGCCGGATTTGACGGCTGGCGAGGCGAAAGATTGGGATGTGCCATTCGGCGAAGCTGCGAGGGCGGCAACGAACGCGAATACGATTGCTTTGCTGATGGTCGCGAGCATAGGTGGCTATCGTAACCCTTTCGCGCGAGCCCTGCGCAGCTAGGCTTACGCCGTTTTCTCTTAATATAGCCATCAAGTTCGCAGAGGAACATCTCGTTGACCGTACGAAAGAAGCGCTCGATACGACGCCGCCCCTGGGGCTTGCCTGGAGTCGAAAACACAAGGCGTATCTTGAGATCTACTTCAACCTGCTCTACGTGCTTCGAGGTGAAATCCGAACCGTTGTCTGTGTAAAGAACTTCTGGAATGCCACAGATTTGCCAATGCGGATGCCCCTTCCGCCAAATCGAACAGCCTCCGTGCGCGAGCAGAAGCGCAACTACTTGTTCGTTTTCTTGGCGAGCGGTCCCAGCACAGACTCGAACGCAGCAATCACGAAGCTGGCTTCGCCCTGCAGTGGGATGAAGTGATACGTTTCGTGCACGCCGGTCGATGGAATCGAATTGGGGCCCGAGTGGGAAGTGACAATGGCTTCTGTCGTAAACGCCTTATGATCGGAGATGCTCGTAAGAGTGATCGACGGAATCAGTACGCT
>DATDHL010000183.1:0-1693 GCA_036521575.1 Edaphobacter sp.
CCCTTCTGAATCTTCTCCATCGCCTCAAAATATCCACGCGTCACCACATTCAGTTCAAACGGAAACTGATACGCTTCCAGCCGTCCGAGCGCATCCGCCAGATGGTAGATCGCATTATCCTTCTTCGGCAGCGAGCTATGCCCACCCGGATTCGTCACCGTCAGCCGAAAGTCCGCATACAGCTTCTCCGTCGCCTCGACACCCAGATTCACCGGCTTCCCGTTCTCCGTATTGAGCCCACCTGCATCGGCGTTCAGAGCAAACCCTGCATCCACCAACTCCCGATGATTCTTCAGCAGCCAGTCCACCCCATTCGATTTTCCACCCTCCTCATCCGCCGTCAGCGCCAGAATGATGTCCCTATCCGGCACAAATCCCTCCCGCTTCAGCCGGATAAAACTAGTCACCACTGCCGCATCCGACTCCTTCATATCCTGTGTTCCGCGCCCGTAGAAGTACCCATCCTTCTCTGTGAACACAAAAGGATCCGTCGTCCAGTCCTCGCGCTTCGCCTCCACCACATCGATATGTCCAATAATCAGTACCGGACGTTTAGTGCTGCCCGGCTTACCCCGAAACCGCGCCACCATGTTTCCCTTGCGCTCATTCGGCCCCAGCACAACCACATCTTCCGCCGGAAACCCCGCATTCAGCAGTCGCTTCCGCATCGCCTCCGCAGCCAGTGTCGTGCTCCCCACCGAGTCCGTTGTATTGATCTCGATCAGCTGCTTGAAAACATCCCGCGCCAACTCCCGCGAAGCCGCATCCAGCGGAGGCGTCTGCTGCGCGTGAAGCATAGTGGCTAAAAGTCCGGCAGAGAGAAAAGCAGCGGTCAGTTTCAAAGTATCGTTCTCCTACAAATCAACCGCGCTGCAACAGACCCAGCGCTAGCCATATACTCGCATGAAGAGACATAGAAGATACATACGATGCCGACCGCAACCCCAACCCGCGCCGAAGCCGCAACCACAGCCGCCGCCAGCATCGAATCCGTCTCCAAGCTCTACGGCACCTTCGCCGCCCTTCGCAACGTCAGCACAACCTTCGCTGCCGGAACCTCCACCGTCATCCTCGGCGAAAACGGAGCCGGCAAATCCACCCTCCTCCGCATCATCGCAGGCCTCATCACTCCCACCCGCGGCACCGCCAAAGTCTTCGGCGAACAACCCCATCGCCAACGCCGCCGCATGGCCTATATGAGCCACGCCCCCATGCTCTACGATGAGCTCACCGCCATGGAGAACCTCAACTACTTCGCCTCTCTCCACCGCGAAGAGGGCTGCGCCTGCGTAGGCTCTCCCGAGATGGCCCTCCGCGCCGTAGGCCTCGACCCAACCCTCACTCGCCCCGTCGGTCAATACTCTCAGGGCATGCGCCAGCGCGCCTCCCTGGCCCGCGTCCTCCAGACAGACCCCGAACTCCTCCTCCTCGACGAGCCCTTCTCCAACCTCGACGTCGCCAGCGCTAACCACATGGTCGAGCTCCTCGCCGACTTTCGCACCTGGCCCGTCGCCCCCGTCAACGGCATTACTGGAGCCCGGACCCTCATCATCACCACCCACCAGGCCCATCTCGCCAAGCCTCTCGCCGACAACACCCTCCACATGCGCAGCGGCCAGATCGTCGAGGTCGAGAAAGCCGGATGAAGACGCCTCAAACCAAAACCAACGCCGCCCGCCTCCTCGACACCCTC
>DATDHL010000184.1:0-7895 GCA_036521575.1 Edaphobacter sp.
ATCAACTTCCTCAACCCCGCTCCCCTTATGTGGGACTTCGAGCACTCGCCCCTAGCCGCCACCCTCGCCGAACACTACACCCTCCACTACACCCTCCCCTCACTCTGCGCCGAAGAACTCCTTAGCGGCCGAGCCGACCTCGGCCTCATCCCCATCGCCTCCCTCACCCCCGACCTCGCCGTCGTCCCCAACTGCGCCATCGCTTCACTCGATCACGTCCGCTCCATCCAGCTCATCGTTAAATCCCCACACACCCTCAGCACAGTAAAGACCATCGCCGCCGACACCGCCTCTCGCAGCTCCCTTGCCTACGCCGAAATCCTCTTCCGCAAATTCCTCAACACCCATCCCACCTTCCTCCCCGCCACAGCCGACCCCATCGCGATGCTCCACCACGCCGACGCCGCGATCCTCATAGGCGACCCCGCCCTCCTGGCCCTCGAATCCCGTACCCAGATCGAACAATTCGTCGGTCCCTGCCACTGGTTCGACCTCGCCCACGAATGGCAAACCCGCACCAACCTCCCCTGGGTCGCAGCCGTCTGGGCCGTCCGTCCCGAGTCCCTCGCCACCAGCCACATCATCCCCACCCAGCTCATCGAAGACCTCACCAACTCCCGCGACCACGGTCTGGCCCACATCGAAGACCTCGTCCATCAGTGGACCCCACGCATCTCTCTCCCACCCGCCACCATCCGCGACTACCTCACCCACAACATCCACTACGCCCTCGATCCCGCCTGCATCGAGACCATCCACCTCTTCCGCCAATACGCCGCCGAAGCCAACATTCTCCCCCCACTCCCCACCATCCGTTTCCTCTAAACACGTTTTCTCAACTCTTTCCGCGACTTCCCATCGCCAACTCGCGTCTTAACAAACATGACATCAGCCGCAGCCGCGATCGTGGCCGATTCCTCCGCCACCGCTGCCATCGAGGTCATGGCGCCCCAAACCCGTCACACCTCACCCCTGTTGCATTTCCTTTTCGGCTTTGGTCTCTTCGGCCTCTTCCTCGTCTCCATCGTCGACTCATCCTTCGTCCCCCTCCCCGTTCCCGGCATCACCGACATCATGATCGTCGTCCTGGCCGCCCGTCACAATAACTGGTTTCTCCTCGTCCTGACGGCGTCTCTAGGCTCGGCAATCGGCGGATACCTCAGCTACCAGGTTGGCCAATCCGGCGGCATTGCCTTCCTCGAGAAGCGCGTCCCACCACGCGTCTTCAACCGCATCCGGGAGTGGATGGAGCGCCACGCCATCCTCGCCGTCGCTCTCCCCGCCATCCTTCCCCCGCCCATGCCCCTCTCGCCCTTCGTCCTGGCGGCAGGTGCGCTCAAGATGTCGAAGAAGACCTTCATGACCACCTTCACCATCAGCCGAGCCGCTCGCCACTCCATCGCTGCATGGCTCGGCATCCACTACGGCCGCCACATCCTCCGCCTCTGGGACCACCTCTCTGCCAAATACGCCACGACCATCCTCATCGTCATCTGGACCGCCATCATCCTCAGCTGCGTCATCGCCTTTTGGAAGCTCTACAAAACCTCGCGCGACGTCACCACTCACCCGGCAGGCCTGGAAAGCGGTTCCGAAACCCCAGCCTAGGCAGTACTCTTCACCTTCGGCGCAAACTTCCGCTTGTAATAAGCCGTCGTCACCACAATTGCCGGAACCCCAACGATCGTTGGCCACAGCCACACGTACCACGTATTCCCCAGGTACCGCGATAGCGTCACCACCGAAAACGCCGACCACGCCGCAATGTAGCTCGCGATCATGTTCCCCAGGTGCGTATACCACCAGAACATCTTCTCCGACGGCTTCCACACAAAGTTCTTCATCTGCCCAATCGCCAGCGACATTCCAATCACACCAAACACAATCGCCACAATCCCCATGTGCTGCACAAGCGCCGGCTTGAACACAGCAGACCCCGCCAGACAAGCGCTCGCCACAAACGTCACCACACCCGCAAACCAGTCAATCCCCTTCGCCCGTCCGCCGCGCGGCAAGTCCTTCAAAGCCAGCACCCTCCACGCCGAGAAGCACGCATAGAAGCTGAACACCGCCACCAGCGCCAGAAACAGCACCGGCCTATAGACCGCCATCGGCAGCGCCGTAGCTGCAACCATCCCCATCGCCCACAGATAAACCTTCCCCCACCGGCGATGCGCCTTTCCCCCCTTAGCCGTCACCAGCGCCAGCGGAGCCATCAGAAATGCCGTGGCTCCCGCAGCGATATGTACCCCCAGAAACGCCCGCATCCACATCGGATCATGCATCGCCATCGCTCATCCTCCTTGTCCGACTTTCTTGCCCAACCTTGAGCAAATCTCGTGATCTACCGAGCCCGTTCCAGCCTTTCCAACTCCTTCAACGTCTCCTTCGCCCACTTCACAAGCGCCGCGCTCCTGTGCCTCCCAAAGCTCAGCGTCATCAGCCAATAAGGCAGCTGCGGATCGTTCGCCTCTTCCCTGCGCAACCTCTTTTCCACTGCCGCATACGTCTTCAGCGCCATCCCCTGCGCCTCCAGAAACGCCGTCACATGCTCCCGGCTCACACTCGGCGGCACATGCGCGCCAAAGAACAGCTTCAGCAGCAACTCGACCCTCGGCACCTCTTCAACCACCGGCACCCTCAACCAATCCCTCAACCGCCGACGCCCCGCGGCAGTCAACGAATACACATGCCGATCCGGCTTGCCCTTCTGCCGCTGCGTCTTCTTCTCGACCAGCCCAGCCTCCGCCAGCCGTTTCAGCCCCGGATAGATCTGCCCATAGCTCTCACTCCAGAAGTACCCAATCGACTGCGGAATCAAAGCCCGAATGTCATAACCCGACATAGGCCCCAAACTCAAAAGCCCCAGCAAAGCGTTCGGCGTAGCACCACCCTCCGTTTTCATAACTGCAAGATATATATCTTTCAGATACAACTACGCAAGCAAATCCTTTCAGTTCCCAAAAAGAAAAGAGGCAGGTCAAAGACCCGCCTTCTATTCCTACTCCCAATTCCTTACTCCCTGCCTTTAGAACTCCCACCGCAGCAGAGTAGCCCCAACCGTAAACCCAGCGCCCACACTAGCCAGCAGCACCAGATCCCCCTTCTTCAGCCGCTTATCATCCAGGGCCGTCTGCATCGCCAGCGGAATCGTAGCCGCCGTCGTATTCCCATACCGGTCGATGTTGATGACCACCCGATCCTCCGGCATTCCCAGCCGCTCCGCCGTCGACAGAATAATCCGCTTGTTCGCCTGGTGCGGGATAAAGCACGAAAGGTCCTTCCCCTCCACGCCATTCCGCGTCAGCACCGTCTCCGCGGCCTCCGCCATCTTCCGCACGGCGAACTTGTACACCGCCTGCCCATCCTGATGCACGAAGTGCTGCTTCGCCGCCACCGTCTCCGCAGTCGTAGGATGCAGACTCCCACCCGCCGGCATATTCAGCGCAACCGCACCCGAACCATCCACCTCGTGCCAGTAGTCGATCATGCCGATCTCATCCGCTTCGCATGGCTCCAGCAGCACCGCCCCCGCGCCATCGCCAAAGATCACGCACGTAGCCCGGTCCGTGTAGTCGATGATCGAGCTCATCACATCCGCTCCAATCACCAGCACCTTCTTATGCATCCCACTCTCGACCAACTTCGCCCCCACCTGCAGCGCATACGGAAACCCCGAGCAAGCCGCCGACAGATCGAATCCCCAAGCGCCCTTCGCCCCCAGCTTGTCCTGCACCAGACATGCCGTAGCCGGAAACATCATGTCCGGCGTCACCGTAGCAACGATGATCACCTCGACCTCGGCGGCCTCTATTCCCCGCTTCTTCAGGCAGCACTTCGCCGCCTCCACCGCCAGGTCACTCGTAGCCACACCTTTATCCACAAGATGCCGCTCACGAATCCCTGTCCGTTCCACGATCCACTGATCGTTCGTGGCCACCATCTTTTCAAGATCGGCATTGGTCAACAACCGCGGCGGAACATAGGCCCCCACCGAACTGATCTTCGATCTTACCCGCGCCTGCGGCTTCAACGTCAAACTCAAACTCTCACCTCGTAACAACCAGACCTAAAAAATACAAACCTGTTCCGATGAATTGGCATTCACACGCCGCCAACTATTCTCTTCGAGAACAGCACCCCTGTCACGTTCCAATTGTGAGTCCACCATAACCAGACGCACCTCTCCATCGAGAAGTCTCAGAAAGCCAAATTGTTAGCGGAAGACTCAAAAGAATGAGGAAGGCGAAGGGAAAATGTACCGGGCGACCCACTGCGCCATTGCGAAAGCGCCACCGCAGCAAAATTGGGGCAATAAAAATGTACCGGGCGACCCACTGCGCCCGTAATGGCCCGTTACCGTTGCTTCCTTCCGGACCTGGCGGGGTTGGCGGGATTACGTCGCGTAGGACCCGGCACACGTCTCATTCTAACACTCAGAAACCCACATCCCCAACTCCCGGAACTCCAGCCGATAGATCGGGTTTGAAAGCAGAGTAAGATGATTTTGCGTTAAGCCTGGGAGGCGACGATGACCAAACGCGTTTCTGTTCTGTTCACTGTAATTCTGCTGGCCGCATCCTCTGGATTCGCGAAGGACAAAACAAAACCCACCCTCCCGGCCTATGTTTTGAGCGCACGAACCATCACCGTCATAGTCGACCCTCAGGCGGGCATGTCCGTCGACAATCCACAAGCCAACCAGGTCGCACAGAAAGACGTCGAGACAGCCCTCCTCAATTGGGGAAGATTTGAAACCGTCATGGGAACCCCCGGTGCTGATTTAATCGTTGTTGTGCACAAAGGGCACAAACGCATGGTCGACGAAACCATCCCCGATCCTCGACAGAACAATCGCGCCGGAGCCATCAACCCAACCAACAACGGGATAGCTATCGGCGGGCAGCACGGTCGTCAGCCGGATCTCTCCAGTGGCCCCGCGCCAATCTCTACTCAGTCAAACTCTCCTTCCCAAACAGAGATTGGCCCCACAGACGATGTCTTTATCGTCTATCAAGGCGGCGTAGCAGACCCCTTGGACGCCGCCCCTGCATGGCGATATGTCGCAAAAGATGGCCTCCATTCCCACAACGTTCCCGCAGTCGAAGAGTTCAGAAAGGCCGTCGCCGAAACGGAAAAGGCCGCCGCGAAGAAGCCTTAGAGCTGTTACCCTTACAGCCCATGCGACTGGTCCTGCCAATCATCCTCGCCACGTCCCTCACCCTCGCCGCATCAGCACAAGACGTCCACGTCCGCGTCTCCCCCGACGTCAAAACCGGTATCGAAGGCACCAGCGAATTCCCCACCATCCAGATGGCTATGGACCACCATCCCTTCCCGGGCCCAGGCGGCCGCGTCTTCATCGAGATCGCCCCCGGCACCTATCACGAGCGCGTCATCATCACCCAGAACCACCCCAACATCACCCTCATCGGCAAAGGCAAATCCCCGGAAGACGTCGTCATCACCAACTCCCTCAACGCCAAAACCGCAGGCGGCACCTTCTTCACCGAGACCGTCGAAGTCAACGGAGCCAACTTCGAAGCCGACAACCTCACCTTCGAAAACACCGCCGGCAACACCGGCCAAGCCGTAGCCATAGCCGTCCGCTCCGACCGAGCCATCTTCAAGCACTGCCGCTTCCTCGGCCATCAAGACACACTCTTCGCCGACTACGGCCGCCAATACTACGTCGACTCCTACATCGAAGGCGGCGTCGACTTCATATTCGGCAACGCCACCGCCGTCTTCGACCACTCAGAGCTCCACGCCAACGGCACCGGCTATCTCACCGCCCAATCCCGCACCTCCCCCGACCAGACCACCGGCTACGTCATCCTCAACAGCCGAGTCACCAGCAGCATCGACCACTCCGCCCCACCCATGAACCCCGCCACGCCCGGAGCAACCAGTTCCGCCTCTGCCCACAACGCCACCAGCCTCGGACGCCCCTGGCGCCCCTACTCCCGCGTCATCTACATCAACACCGAACTCCCCGCCGACCTCCGCCCCGAAGGCTGGAACAACTGGAACAATCCCCCCAACGAAAAGACCGCCTACTACGCCGAATCCAACTCCACCGGTCCGGGCGCCAATCCCACCGCAAGAGTCCCCTGGTCCCACCAATTAACCTCTGCCGAAGCTAAACCCTTCTACCCCAGCCAATTCCTAAGCGGCCCCGACCACTGGAACCCAGAAGCCGAAGCCGTAAAGCTCCCTTAAAATGCGCGTCGGGACCTGCTGCTGAAAAGAGTGCATCGGACTTTGAACCACAACATCGAAACAGTAGGCAGAACCCGCTGAAAGTCCTCCAAAGGAGGGCGAATGCCAACCCTCTCCCCGCCCGTAACCACGAGAGCTAGACCTCAAGCCTGCGACTTCGTGCAATCGCTCATGAAGTTGCAGCGCGCCACACAGCTCATCTCCTCGACACTCGATCTCGACCGCGTCCTTGACCGTGTAGTCAACGACATCGCCTCATCGATCGGCTGCGTCGAAGTCTCCGTCTGGCTGCGCGACGACGCGACCAACGAGATGGTCCTCCACGGCGTTCGCGGCTGCACCGTCAACAAGAAGGGCACTCGCCTCCGGATCGGTCTCCAGGGCATGGTCGGTCACGTCGCCGCAACCGGACACATGCGCTACGCCCCTGACGTCACGCTGGACCCCTACTACATCCCCTGTGAGCTCGACACGCAATCAGCGGTCGATCTACCGCTCAAGGTAGGTGGCCAAGTCATCGGCGTCCTCTGCGTCGATCACAAGCAAACCAACGCCTTCTCCGGCGATCAACTGCAGGTACTCAAGGCACTCGCAGGACACATCGCCATCGCCATTGAAAACGCGCGCATCTTCAAACTCGAACGCGTCGAACGCGAACGCATGCAGCATGAAGCCGACGAAGCGCGCGCCGTCCAGCAGGCACTGCTCTTGAAAACCGTCCCGCTGGCTCCCGGATTCGCCTTCGAAACCGCATGGCATCCTGCCGGCACCGTAGCTGGCGATTGGTTCGACTTCATCGATCTCGGCGACGAACGCTACGGCATCGCCCTCGCAGACGTCTCAGGCAAGGGCATGCCTGCCGCACTCCTCATGTCGGCCACTCGCGCAATCCTGCACACACTCGCTAAGCTGGAACCCTCCCCCGGCCAAACACTCCAACGCCTCAACCAGATACTCTGCGATGACTTCCCCATGGGCAAATTCGTCACGATGATCTACGCCGTGCTCGATGCCCGCTCGCGTGAGATCACGGTCGCCAGCGCCGGACACCTGCGCCCCCTCCTCATCAACGGCGAGTGCTCCTTCCTCGACGTCGATACCGGCCTGCCACTCGGACTAGGCGCCTCGTCCTATCCGGAGCACAAAATAACCCTAAAGCCTGGCACGCGCCTCCTCTTCTACACCGACGGCATCACCGAAGCCCCGAACAGCAACGACGAGGAATACGGCCCCATGCGTCTGCTCGAACATTTTCTCCAACCCGGCGCTTGCGTAGACGGTCTGATCGAAGAAGTCCAACGCTTCAGCTACGGATCGACCCAAACCGACGACGCAACAGCCATCCTCATCCGCAGCCGATAAATCCTCCGCACCACCGACATTTGGCAACCGAAGGCCGAAGCAGCTAAACTCCCTTGACACCAGAACAAGGGGAAAACACCAGTGCTAAATCGATTTTCCAGACGCACCTTCGCCCGCCTCTTCGGATCAGCCGCACTCGCCCCCACCGTACTCCCCGTTCTCTCCGCGCTCCCAGCCGAGGCACAGCCCACAGTGCCCGCCGCCCGCCGCTTTCCGCAAGGATTCCTCTGGGGCTCAGCCACGGCCTCCTATCAGGTCGAAGGCGCCGTCAACGAAGAAGGCCGCGGCCCCTCCATCTGGGACACCTTCTC